>CAYSWE010000067.1:0-13677 GCA_964434515.1 uncultured Phycisphaerales bacterium
ACTTCGACCTCGACCCGATTGTTTGGCGACGCGGGTTGCGCGGCTGGCTCGCCCTCCGAGCGGCGCGCCACCGTTTCGATGTCGCCCTCGATGTGCAAGGCAACTGGAAGAGCGGTTGGATCACGAGCGTGCTTGGCGCTGAGGTGGTCTTCGGATTGGCACGCGAGGACGTCCGAGAGCGCGGCAATCTGTTGTTTCGCGAGCGCCGGGCCGAGCCGGCCGCGGCGCAACACGTTGTGGCGCGGTCCCTGGGGCCGGTACGGGCGGCGTTGGGTGTGGATCTCGCGGCGAACGATCTCCCGGAACCGCCCTATCTCACACCGACACCGCACGACTTGGCGAGCGCCCGCGAGGCCCTCGATGCGCTCGACCTCGGCGCTGGGCCGCCCATCGCGGTGACCGTTGGTCGTTCGCGAGACCCCAGAGTCTGGCCCGCGGCGCGGGTATGCGAACTCGTCGGCCGGCACCCGGGGGCGTTCGTCCTGGCCGGTCCGGCGGAACGCGACCTTGACCTCCCGAGCGCACGCGTGTTGCGCCAGACTTCCGGCGCGCTTGGCGAGTTGGTCGGGCTCGGCGCCGTGCTGGTCGAGCGTGGTGGCGCGGCGGTCGGTCATGACGGGGGAGCGACGCACGTCTTGCGGGCCTGCGGGGTACCGACGACGTTCTTGTTTGGACCGCAGGATCCCGCACGGACCGGTCCCCTCGACGGCGGCTGGCTCATCGCGGATGGTCCCCTGGCCTGTCGCCCCTGCCTGCTGCGCCGGTGCACCCACGTCGATGGGCCGGTGTGCATGTCGCGGATTCGAGTTACGGATGTGCTGCGCGCGATCGCGCGCGATGCGCGGTCGCGGTAACGTGCTACGGCTATGGCGACGCAACCATCGAAGACCTTCGAGACTTTCCCGAACCCGAGCCCCGAGCGCGACTACGAGATCGAGATGGACTGTCCCGAGTTCACCTGCCTCTGTCCGAAGACCGGCCAGCCCGACTTCGCACAGTTGCGCATCGTCTACATTCCCGATGCGAGCTGCGTCGAACTCAAGTCTCTCAAGCTCTACCTCTGGTCCTACCGGGACGAAGGAGCCTTCCACGAGGCGGTCACGAATCGCATTCTCGATGATCTTGTCGCGGCCATCGCGCCGCGGCATATGGAGGTGCGCGCCGCGTTTCGCGTGCGCGGTGGCATCACGACCACCGTGACCGCGCGCCACGACGCACCCTGACCGCCTGCGGCGGCCTGACGGCTACTGAATGGGAGCGCGCAGCCCCTCGCTGAACGTCAGGCCGAGCGCGTTGGCCGACTTGTCGATGGTCATGGCCTGGAAGAACAGGTTGATGCCGCGGAACGCCGCCACGTTGGGCAGGGACCAGGTGTGCTTGCCGACGCCACCGCCGGCGCCCGCGCCTGTCGTTACCGCGGGTTGTAGCACGTCCATCGAGACGGAGAGCGAGCAGCCCGTCGCGCCCGCGCCGGTGAGCGGCAGCGGCAGCGGGATCGCACCCCACGTGCGGTTGGAGAGGCCCAGAATGCCGACGGTCGCGGTCGCGGGCGGAATGTTATGGACTTCTGTCTGGAACGATGTGCCGATGGCCGCGTTCTTTGGCATGCCGATGACGGGCTTGAATCCCTTGGTTCCGCTGCACGATGTCCCGAACGGGAACACCTTGTCATCGTTGACGAACAGCCGGAACGGCACGCCGTTGACGATCGGATCCGGACCGTACCAGCCCCACTGATCGCCGCTCGAGCGGCCGTTGCCATTGACTGCATTGCCGAGGGCCCACAACTCGACGATGCCGGTCTTGCTCGGCGCGGTGAGCGCGAAGGTCCAGCTGCGGCTCAGGCTACTGGTATGGGTAATGCTCGAGCGGCCGAATTGCCCCGTGCCTACACGCATCCCCATGCCGGGGACGAACGTGCCGGCGGACGCTTCCATGGCGAAGCCTCCGCGCGTGCTTGAGCTATTCGCGCCGCTGACCTTGAACGTGATCGGAACGCGCGTGCTCTTTTGCACGGAGGTCGGGGCTGTGAGCGCGAGTTTGACGGCGATGCTCGCAAAGCCGCCGTGGCACCCAGCCGCGCTCCCGGCACCGTTGCAACCTGGGGCGCCGGTGATGAAGTTCTTCGGTACACCCGGCTCTCCGCCGACCACGCCTGTGCCGCGGCCGAGGAGCAGGGAAAGGGGGAGGGTCAGGGCTGCAGTGGCGATACCCAACGTGAGCCGGCTGGCGTGGAAACGCATCATAGAGGAACTCCGGGAGTGGCAGCGTGCCCGTGGCACGGGAACGATCGGATGATCGGATCGGATGTCGCTGTTTGGCAGCGAGCGATGGAATCATTCTATGCGCGAACTCCCGGCACAGGGTGCACGCTGGAACAGGGTTTTTTGTCGTATTTGTGTGTTGCCCTACCGAGTGATGCGCACTTCCACTGGATTCGACGCATACCGCGGCGTGAGGGTTGCGGGTGCGAGGTCGAGCGCGGCAAAGTGCATCGTGGCGCCGACCAGCGATGCCGGGAGCAAACCCGCCGGCATTCGGAGTGTCGGATTGGAGAAGCCGAAGAACGAGATCGTGCCGAAGAAGGAGCGAAACGGCACTTGGTTGACGCGCCCGAGCCCCAGGCCCGTGAACGCATCGAAGTTGATGGGCAGCGTGACTCCTTTGCCGAGCGGCGTGCCTGGCGTGGCCCCCGACAGCGTGCCGAGCACAAAGTAGTAGCTGCCGATGACGGACTGGCCGGGAAACAAACGCATGGCCACCGTGCCGCCACGGCTGGCCGAGAGGGTGGCTGCGGTTGGCGTCAGGATCGGCGGGACGCCAACCGAGATTGCCGTGCGCGCATAGTTGCCCGCCGGATCGCGCACTTCCATTCCGACGACGCGATTGCCCGTGCCCGGCAGGATCCACTTGTTGGATCCGACGGACTTCGGGCCCGTCTCGAACTCACCGTCGCCGTCGATGTCAAAGCGCGTGGTGAGTAGCCGCGTGCCGAAGCTCGCGTGCCGGCTGCCGGTCGTGTCCGTCGTGACCTGCACGCCGCTCGCCGATCCGCTCAGCGCTGCGATCGGCAGGTCGGGCCCGGGCTGCGCAAACTTCGCGAGCGACTGGAACCATTTCGCGTGCGGGCGCGCCGTGAAGTAGCGGAACGCCATGAAGCCGTCGGCGCTGCCACGCAACGCACCGCGCGCACAGGCCTCGATCGTCGCCGGTGTCGTCGTTTGCCCCGTGCTGTTCCACGTCCGGATCGCCGGGACCAGGCGGCATTCGGATCGCACGTTGCGGATCGCTTGCCGACCGTAGCGTCCGACCGCGTTGAGGTAGCCCTCCATGAGTCGCGTGTTGGTTCCATACACGTGCCCCGACGCCGTGTATGCCATCGGCATCAGCACCTCGAGCCGGCGCGCCAGGTCCTCCCAGTTCTGACCGAAGTTGCGCGTCAGATAGGACACCATACCGGCGTAGGTCCGGAACCGATTGTCGTAAGTGCTGCCGTCGAGCGCGAAGGCTCCCGCGATCACAAACGCGTGCAGCGGCATGGCTCCGACCTCCTTGCGTGCAGCGTCGATGAAGCGGTTCACCAGCGAGGCGTCGTGGTTGCCGCCAAACCAGCGGATGAAGTCGAACGCGATTCCATCGAGTTTCCAGACACGGTCGCCGCGCGGCCGGTAGCTGTGCACCAGGTAACGGAGCACCTTCTCGACCATGAACTTCTGGTGAGCCAAGTCATTCGGCAGCGGGCCAGGTGACCGAAAGATCTGCACGACGCCGACCACCTGGATGCCGGCGGCATGCGCCTTGTCGATGAACTGGCTGAGCGTGATCCTGGGCAGCACACGGCCGTTGCGGGAATCCCAGGTCCCCGGTTCGTCGCGGATGCGCAGTTCCCCGCGCTGCGACCCGGTCGTGCGCCAGACGTGCATGTAGATGGTGTCGAGGCCGGTCGATTTGGCCTTGGCGATGATTTCATTCTGGAACGAATCCACGTCGCCGACCAGGAACGGCCAGACCCCGATGGAGGCATCGGCGGAGCGCTGCGCGGCCGCGTGCGCGGCCAGGGTGGCGAGCAAGACGAGGGCGAGGGTTCGGCGGAGCATGCCGCCCAGGATAGCAGGACGCGTGGCACGTGGGTGGGCGGCTTGCAGGGTGTTGCTTGGAATGGAGAATCGGCACGGCAGGATGGCAGCATGAGCGATGCTCCGATGCCGCGGCGCCGTAGGTTCCGGTTGCTTCCGATGCTGTTGATGCTGTTGGTTGCGACCTGCTTGGGACCCGGTGCCAATCCGCTGAGTTCCGGGCCGATGGTGCAGCGTGTTGGGGCTACGACGGCTCACATCCTCGTGCACACCGCTGCGAGCTGCGAGCTGACGCTCGCGTTTTCTTCGGCCGGTCGCGAGGAGGTCGAGCTCAACGAGCGCGGCGCGCGGCGCCGGCACGTGTTCGTTCTGCAAGGGCTCGAGCCCGCCACCCGCGTGCGCTACTCGGTTCGCGAGTGGGCCGAGCCGCAGGCTCTCGTCGGGCGCGGCGCGTTCCGCACTGCGCCGCAGCCCGGGCAGGGCTCGGTGCGCTTCGCCGCGTTTGGCGACTCGGGGCGCAATCCCTGGTGGAATACGGTCGTCGATCGTGTCGGCCTCGGCGTGCGGGACTGGGTCAAGACGATCCTGCCGGGTCGCGGCGCGCAGTGGGACGTCGCGCGCGAGGTCGAGCGCGTTGCTCCTGATCTCGTCCTGCACCTCGGCGACGTCGTCTATCCGGATGGTGGGTTTCGGCGTTACCCGGAAGCGTTCCTCTTACCATTCGCCCGGCTCTTGGCCGACGTCCCGATCTATCCGACGCTCGGCAACCACGACCTTCTCACGGGCTTTGGGGCACCCTACCTCTACGTGTTCGACCTGCCGGGAAGCGACGGCCCGAGTCGTGGGCGCTACTACGACTTCGTGCATGGGCCGGTCCAGTTCGTCTGCCTCGACAGCTTCTCGACCTCGCTCGAATCCGGCACCGCGCAGCGCAAGTGGCTCGACGACGTCCTGTCGCGCAGCACCACACCGTGGCGCGTGGTCTTTACGCACCGTCCCTTCGAGACCGTATCGCGCTCCCGCGCCGACGCGGCCAACCAGTGGCTGCGAGACCACATCCATCCGCTCCTCGTCCGACACAAAGTCGCCCTCGTGCTTTCCGGACACGATCATGTCTATGAACGGTTTCAGAAGCGCGACGGCGTAACGTATGTCGTGGCCGGCGGCGGCGGGAAATCGCTCTATGCGCTCGGAACGCAGCCGTCTCTGGAGGTCGGTGAACGGCGCTACAGCTTCGTGCTCGCGGAGGCAAACGCGCACGAGCTGCGACTGCGGACCCTCGCAGCAAACGGCGAGGAACTGGACGCCCTCGTGCTGCGACGGTAGCGCTAGCCGTGCCCTAAGTCTTCTCGAGCCGTATCGTCTTTGGCGCGGCGCCGTCGACTTCGATTCGGACGGTGCGCGTCTTGTAGCCCTGCTTGGAGATGATGAGCTTGATCGGCTGATAGGTGCGCAAGCGGTCGAGCTGGAACACGCCGCTGGGGCGTGACAGGACGCGCACATTGCCGATCATGAAGCGTCCGTTGTGTCCCTTCGGGTGATCCGGCGGGGCCAGGGGGATCAGCTCGTCGTCGGCCCATGGTAGGCCGCGGATCAGCGCGGCGTCGATGGGTTTGCCCTGCGCGTCGACAATCTTGCTCTGGATGCTACGGCCGTGTGTCAGCTGGATGTCGAAGTGGATGGGCTTCTTGCTCGGCACCTGGATGACGCGCACGGCAATCTCGGCCTTGTCGGCCCAAAAGGCGAGTTCGTAGCGACCCGGAGCCAACGCGGGGATGCGGAAGGCGCCGGTGCCGTCGACCGGCCAGAACGGCGTTTCGCGCAAGACCAGCGGCTGGCGGATCTTGCCGGAAAAAAGGCGCAGCACGTGCACTTGCCCTTGAGTGAGCGCGGCGTTGTTTGCCCAGCGCACCCTGCCGGTGACCTCGGTCAGGGGGGCCGTGAAGGTCGTCGGCAGTCGCACGACGTCTGGCGTCACAAGGCCTTGGCCCAGCTCGATTGGCGTCCCTGTGGGGAGCAGCGTGCGCACCCAATAGCGTGAGCCTGCGGGAACCTCGGCGAAGCGATACCGACCGGTCAGGTCGGTATGCGTGAGCCAGGCGACCCCGCTGTAGGTTTCCGAATCGGAGATGTTGACGTCCGTGTCGATCAGGACCGACAGTCCGGCGGCGGCCTTGCCGTCCGCGCCGACGATGCGCCCCTCGACGCCAGACCCGGGAACCAGCTCGATCTCCCGCTTGGACTCCTTACCGAGCGAGAACGCGCTCTTTGGGATCGCCTGAATTGCATATCCTTTGGCCAGGACGATCAGTGGTTGCTCGGCGATTTCCTTGGTCAGGCCCACCGTGAACGCACCGTCTGCCCCGGCCGTGGACAAGGCGTCGAAGCTCCATGGGCCACGAACGACGGCTCCGGCAACGGGATGCCCGGTCTTGGCGTCGAGGATGTGACCGGTGAGCTGGCCGGAGGTCGGCGACTTGGCCACGGGTGCGGGGTCGGTGCCGGGTTCGAGCGAAGCCAGGAACGGTCGGTTGGCGTAGACCGAATAGCGCTGCGTCTTGAAGCCCCGCTTGCGGAACGTGACCTCGTAGAGCGGTCCGGGCTCGACGTCGATCGAGAACGTGCCGTCGCGTGCCGTCGTCGCCGTGGCGATCGCCTGCGTCGGGGTTGGGCCGAGGCGCCAGAACTCGTTGGACGCGATCGATTTCCAGTCCGGGCGAACCTCGACGCTTACGGCGGCGAGCCTCTGGCCGTTGGCTTGCGCATAGCCGAACAGCCGGCCCTTGGAAAGAGGCGCTTGGGTAGCGGGGCCGCTGGACAGCATCACGAGTGCGGCGGCTGCGAGTCGAGTCACTTGAGTCATGTGTGGGGCTCCGGTCTCGGGAGTGTTTCCTCGGTCTGGGCGGGCTGCCGGAGCGCCGACACGAACAAGACGAGCCAGCCGATCAGGAACGCCAAGCCGCCGATGGGGGTGATTGCGCCGAGCCACTTGGTGCCCGAGATCGAGAGCGCGTAGAGGCTGCCGGCGAAGAGCACGATGCCGCAGACGAACGCCGTCCCGGCAAAACTCCTGGCGCGCTCGCTGATCGGTGCGACTGCGACGAGCGCGATCGCCAGCGCATGATACATGTGGTAGCGCGCGCCGATCGTGAAGGTCGGGCGAGCTTCCGGTGGCAAAGCGTGTGCGCCGAACGCGCCGAAGGCCACGCCGAGGAATCCCGCGGCCGCACCGGCCGCAAACCACTGCTGACGAGTCAATTCGGTCTCCTTGGTAGGCTGTCGTCCGTCTGCTACCGTTCCCGCGTCGAACACCTCGGAGGGCCCTCGGTTGAAGAACAAGCAGCCGGCGATGCGTCGCTGGAACGTCCGCGACAGCGAGGAACTCTACATGGTTCCGTCCTGGGGGCGGGGCTACTTTCGGGTTGGCACCGATGGCCACATCCTGGTGACGCCGGGTGACGCTGGCGAGATCGACCTCTATGCGTTGGTCACCGACCTCGTCGAGCGTGGGCTCGAGCCCCCGCTGCTGCTGCGCTTCGCGGACGTCCTCGAGGATCGCATCGCCAGGATCAACGCGGCGTTTGCCGCAGCGATGCGCGAGTATGGCTACGACGCGACCTACCGGGGCGTGTTTCCAATCAAGGTCAACCAACAGCGTCACGTCGTCGAGGAGATCGTGCGCTTCGGTGCTCGTTTCGCGCTCGGCTTGGAGGCCGGCAGCAAGCCCGAGTTGATGATCGCGCTCGCCTTGCATGAGAATCCCGAATCGTTGATCGTGTGCAATGGCCTCAAGGACGCCGGCTATGTCGAGCTTGCGATGCTGGCGACGAAGCTCGGCAAGCACACCGTCGTCGTCGCCGACCGGCTCGAAGACGTCCGGCTGTGCTTGGACCTGGCACGACGCTACTCGGTGCGGCCGCGGCTCGGTGTGCGGGCTCGCCTGGCGACGCGCGGGGCTGGCAAGTGGGTCGAGTCCACCGGCGATCGCTCCAAGTTCGGCCTCTCGGCGTCGGAGATCCTGGACGCGATGCGACAGCTTCGCGGGCACGGCATGCTCGATTGTCTCGAGATGCTGCACTTCCATATCGGTTCGCAGATCACGGACATTCGCGCCATCAAGTCGGCGCTGCGCGAAGCGAGTCGAATCTATGTCGAGCTGGCAAAGCTGGGCGCGCCGATGGGCTGGATCGACGTCGGCGGTGGTTTGGGAGTCGACTATGACGGGTCCCAGACCAACTTTCAGTCCTCGATGAACTACTCCTTGCAAGAGTATGCCAACGACGTCGTGTTTGCCGTGCAGGACGCCTGCGATGGCGCCGGGCTAGCGCATCCGGTGATCGTCAGCGAATCCGGACGTGCCATCGTCGCGCATCACGCCGTACTGGTGACGGACGTGATTGGGCATTCGGCCGCGCTGACCGATGGCGAGACGGGCTCGATTGCCGAGGACGCTCCGCAGCTTGTGCAGTCGTTGCACGAGGTCTGTGCCGGCGTCACGCGCAAGAATCTGATCGAGAGCTACCACGATTCCATCCAGATCAAGGAGGAAGCCCAGACTCTGTTCAGTTTGGGCTATCTCGACCTCGAGGGCCGCGCGCAGTGCGAGCGCTTGTTTTGGGCCACGTGTTCCCGGATCCTGCACTGGATCGCCGCGGACGGCGATTGTCCGGAAGAACTCGAGCATCTTCCCAAGGGGTTGTCCGACATCTATTACTGCAACTACTCGATGTTCCAGTCGACGCCGGACCATTGGGCCGTGAAGCAGCTGTTTCCGACACTACCAATCCATCGTCTCGATGAGCGACCGACGCGGCGGGCCATCCTCGCCGACCTGACGTGTGACTCGGATGGAAAGATGGATCGTTTCATCGATCTCAAGGGCGTGGCGGACTATCTCCATGTGCACGAACTCACTTCCAGTCCCTACTACATCGGTGTCTTTCTCGTGGGTGCCTACCAGGAAGTGCTCGGCGACTTGCACAATCTGTTCGGAGACACGCATGTCGTCCACGTCCGGGTCGAGGCGGATGGCAACCTCGACGTTGCCAAGGTCGTGGAAGGCGACACGGTGCGCGAGGTCCTCGGGTATGTTCAATATGAGCCAGATCGTCTTGTGGACCGGATGCGCCGCACCGCGGAGCGGGCGTTGCGCGCGGAGCGCATCTCCAAGGTGGAGGTTCAGGCCCTGCTCGATGTCTACAAGAGTTCGCTCGCGGCCACGACCTACCTTGGCTGAGCCTGGCAAACGCGTGTTTGTTCCGGAGCGAACTCATAGGGCCGTCGCTCTGCCGCTCGCCTGGCTGATTGCGTCGAGCGGATGGGCGCAGACGACGACGAAGCCCGAGCACCTGCGCCGGACGCTGGACTACTTTCCCCTTGTTGTCTGGAATCAACCGCAGCGAAATCTCGCACGCTTGCGCAGGCTCGGCATCAATACCGTCGTCAACGGCGAAAAAATGGCCAGCACTGCGGCGCGTCGGGCGTTCCTGGACGCGTGTCGCAAAGCGCGGGTCCGCGGCGTCTTGCAGGTCCGAGGTTATGCCGACGAGCTCGATGCGCATCCTGCCCTGGCAATGTGGTTGCTGCCCGACGAGCCTGACCTCAATCCGAAGCGCACGCTTGGCGGCTTCGAACCGCGCATCAAGCCGGCCGAAGTCGCGCGCTGGATCGCGAAGCTCCCGGGAAGCCGGTCGAAGCCCTTGTGGCTCAATACGACGGTGCGCTTCTTTGCGCCATACCGCCAGCTTGGGCTCGATTGGTATGGCAAGTACTATGCGTTGGCCGATGTCTGCGGCTTCGATCATTATCCGGTCACTGGGTGGAACGCGCCAAACCGCGTGCCGGAGCTCGAGCCCGCGTCGCGCCGCGCGGTCTCGCTCGCGGGGCCGCGTCCGGTGTTGGCGATTGTCGAGGCCTCGGATCAGGACCTCGCGTGGACGGCCAAGGAGACGCGGGGGCCGAGCGCCGCTGAACTGCGCCAAGAAGTGTTTCTTTCGCTGATCGGGGGGGCCCGGGCGGTCGGCTACTTCACGATCGCGTTTCACCCGTTTCGTTGGATGCACCTGACGATGGATGTCGAGGCAGAGCTCTGTCGGACCAATCGGGAGCTAGCGTTGCTCGGTGGGTTTCTCGCTCGACCCGAGGACGCACGGCTGGTCGTCGAGAGCGACGTGGCGAGCGTGCGCTGCGCGGCGCGACCGGGGCCCAATGGCGCCTTCGTCCTGGTGGTCGCCAACCGGACGAGCGAGCGCGTGCAGGCTCGACTCTCGGTTCGTCGCAAGCTTGGGCTGCCGAAGCAACTCACGCGGATTGGCAACGATGCGACCTATGCGCTCGACCACGGTGTCGTCGCGCTAGACCTAGGCGCGGCGGAATGCTGTTTTCTCCGTTCGGACGATGGCTCGTCGAGGCGAGAGGCAAAATGATCCCGCCGGACCTGGGGAAAAAGGGGGGGAGGGTCCAGCGGGATCAGGGGAATTGGCCAGCCAGGGTACCTGGGTCGTTCCGATTCGCAAGCAAAGTCGGAAATCTGGTCGGGCAGAACTCCGGAAATTCGGGATATGGAAGGTTCGCCATACGGTGCGATGGGGGTGGGTTCAAGCCTCTGGCGCAACGTCGGTTGCTTCGGTTGCGGCGGCGGTGGCTCGTTGGGTTCGTTGCTGTTTTTGGCGTTACGCCGGTGCTCTTTGCGCAGACTGTTCCTGCGAAGATCGAGCGTCCGGAGTTCGTGCGATTGCGCGGCCAGGTCGTGGACCTGGCCGCGCATCCCTGGCAAGACGTTCGCGTGATTGCTGAGTCCACGGACGTCGTCGAGTCCAGCTGGCATCGGAGTGTCCATCGGGTCGAAGCCCAGAGCGACGCGCGTGGTCGCTTCGAGATGCGGATCTACCGGCATCGGAGCTACCGGGTCTTTGGCATCCGCGATCTCGACACCGCGCGCTATCGACGGACGCAGCTGGCTGCGAACGTGGTAGGGCGGACTCTCGTGCGGCTCGTGGAGAGTTCGCGGCGGCAGGCACGCCTACCCCTACATGTCACCGGGTTGGACGCGTGGACGCGAGAGGGGGTGTCGATGCATCTCTACGCGATCGGCTCGGTGCGCGCGGACGTGCCCGGCGCACACTTCCCGCGAGTCGTCGAGATCCTGGTAGACGAGGACGGCCGGGCCCGTCTGCCCTATTGGCCCGGGGACGAAGTCACGTTGCAGGCGCTCGGCACGAATGGTAGTTGGGCGTTCACCAGGAAGTATTCGCTGAGTCTCGCTGCGCTGGACAAACTCGGGGCCCGCGGTATCGAGGTTGGGCTCGATCGACCTGCCTCGGCGGCGCTGCGTATCGTGGCGGGCGACAAGCCGGTTGCCGATGCGCGGCTGTTTCTACGCTGGCGCGACCGGCGCTTTGAGCTGGCGCGCACCGGAGTTGACGGCATTGCGAAGTTCTGTGTTCCATTGGGGCGAGTCTCCTCGCGGGTGCAGCTCGGCGTAGGCGGCTACGGCATGTGGGTGGGGCAGCCCAAGCTCGCGCCTGGCTCCGTACCAGCGCTCTCCATCGAGCGAGGCCACGTGCTCACGGCCCAGTTGACGTTTGGCGAGCGCCCGGCACGTGGCCTCGAACTCTTGGTGTTTGCCGACAAGTCAGGCGGCAGCGTGGGGCCGGACTTTGCGCCGAGCCTCTTGAGGGCCGACGCGCGTGGGCGGTTTCGGCTGTCGTGTCTGGCGCCCGGGGGGCACTACACGATCCTGGCGCTTCCTTCCGTGCAGGAGCAGAAGCTTCTGCCGCCGAGCCGCGTTCACCGCAGTTCGGTGATGCTCGTTGCCTCTGGCGACTTGGCGGGCAAGAGCCGGGACCTCGGTCCGATCGATCTTCGGAAGCTGCGGCTCCTCGACGTGCGTGTCGTCGGCGTTGGTGGCGAACCGGGGGCGCGGGCCACGGTCCGTGTCGAGCTCTCGCAGCGGCGTCGCACCGCGACGCTGACGGCGGTGACGGACCGGCGTGGGCGGGTGCAGATCCCCGTCTCGAGCTTCGAAGGGCTGAGCCTAGGCGCCGTGTGGGCGCACGGATCGGTGCCGAAGCTCGGTGTCCCCATGTCGAACGATGCCCGCTGTCGTGTGCTGCTCGAGAGCGTTCCGTTCACGTCGCTTGCTGGTACCGTGGTCGATCCAAAGGGCAAGCCGGTCGTGGGAGCGACTGTCCGCTACCACTGGGGCTCGGGGAAGACGCGCCGCACGGCGCAGACCGCGACGAACGCGCGTGGGCGGTTCGAAGTCTCGGTGCCCGTCCGCGCCAGCACTACGATCACAGCGTCCTACTGGCGGGGCTCGCGACGTATCGAGCAGACACGCCGCGTGCAGGTCGGGACCAAGGCCCAGGCGATGCGCATCGAACTTCCGTTTTGATAGAAGAATTGACTCTGACACATTTTTTCTATCATGGCGGTGTGGTTCGACTCCTTGGTGTCCTCTCTTGTTGCTTTTTGTTCTGTGCTGCCGGCGTTGCGCAGCGTCGCTACGAGCGGATGGACTATGGGCCGTTCCTCTCGGCGACGATCGCGGGTGCCGATCGGCGCGCCAACGTCACGATGAAGGGCGTTGCCGTGCGGCTCGGGCCCAAGCGGGACGCGGCGATTACCTTTGACACGGATTTGCTACGCGTCGCGTCGGGCTGGACCGGCGCGTTTCTCAACCTGCGTGGCACGGCGTACGACGGGTCGCATGGCACGTTTCCGTCGGTGCGTGGCGACGAGATCTTCATGACGCGGACCGCGCCGGGGGTGGCGCACGATGGGTCGTTCGAGGATCCGCGGTCGATTCCCTATGGACCGTTGCCGCGGTCCTGGGGCCGCTATCGAGGGCTCTATCGAAACGGGGATCGCGTGGTGTTTTCCTACGACATCGGTCGCGTTCCAGTCTTGGAGTCGCATCGCTTGGTCGAGCATGGTGATCAACGCGCGATCCTGCGCGTCCTCGAACTCGGACCTTCGTCGAAGCCGATCATGCTGCGCGTCGCCGACGCATCGGTCGGGCGTAGCCGAGTGACGGGTGCGAGGCTCTCGTTGCTCCGCAAGCCGCCCGTGCCGCGCTTCGTTACGATCGAACGGCGTTCTGCTGGGCAGGCGTTTTCGTTCGGTGCCCCGTCGAGCCGGGACTACGCCGACGCGGCGCAGCACCACGGCGTTGTCGCGGGCTGGGTTCCCGGGTTTGCCAAGCCGCACGCCAAGGCTGGTGCCGTGGGCGCCAAGCTGCCGCGCTTGCTCGATGGCCACGGCGCGGCGAACTCGGATGACACCAAGCGCGCGGTCTGGCTCGATGGCGGCGTCTCACGCATTCTGATCGACCTCGGCAACACCATCGACGTCGGTCGTTTCCACGCCTATTCCTGGCATCGGGCCAACCGCGCGCCGCAAGCCTGGACGCTGTTCGGTAGCGACGCCGCGTCTCGGCCCGATCCCGCCGCGAAGAAGCTCGTCGCCGCCGGCTGGCAGGAACTCGCCAAAGCCCATACCGTGCGTCTCGGCGATGGCGGGCGGCATGGTGTGGCGGTCGCGCGCACCGATGGCAAACCGATCAGCCGTTCGAGGTGGTTGCTCTTGGTTTTGCAGGCGC
>CAYSWE010000068.1:0-13593 GCA_964434515.1 uncultured Phycisphaerales bacterium
ATAGGAAGCGGATGTTGTGCTTAGGTTCGACCCGCTTCTCTGCGAGGAGGCGGGCTGCGGTGAGCAGCATGGCCATGTGCGTGTCGTGTCCGCAGCAGTGAGCGACGCCTGGAGTCTGGCTGACGAAGTCGCCCTTGCTCGGCGAGGCGACCTCGTCCATGGCGAGTGCGTCCATGTCCGCGCGGAACGCGAGCGTCCGCGGCGCGCCCGGGACGACGAGGTCGGCCCACATCCCGTGCATGCCCTCCGGTTGGGTCACGCTCAGTCCGAGGGATTCGAGGTTGGCCCGGACGACTCTCGACGTTCGTTCTTCCGCGAACGAAAGTTCCGGATGTCGGTGGAAATCGCGTCGCAGGCGCACGAGTTCGGGGGTCTCGTGGTCGGCGAGTGCTCGAAGGTCCGTCATGTGGTCACTCTGGGCTCGTTCGTGGTCTGGTCCGGGAGGCTCGCCCTACTATACGCCCCCGGCCTCGCTGTCTCTGTTGTGTGTCTCCATGCCAGAAACTGCGAACATATTCTCCCGCGAGCCTTATGCTTCCGCCCGCACACGCTATTCGCAGCGCCCCCTCTGTCTGCGTTACTTCACTGGAGGAGCATTCCGCGTGCGAACACTTTCGACCACCATCCTGGCGCTCGTCGTGACCGGGGCTTTCGCGTCCGCACAACTGAATCACAAGCCGACCTACCAGGACCTTGTCCTCGTGCGCAACCGTCCGTGGGCCAAGAAAACGTTCCTCGAGGTTCGCGGTGGGTTGCTTGGCGGCCTGCCGTCGGGCGTCGACAAGCTGCGCCAGGCCGAGGACACGTTCGGCTTTGGCGGACACGTTTTCTACCATCAGGAGCGAGCGTTCGGTCGGCAAGGAGCCTTGGATGCCTACGCCGGACGCGACGGTGCCTACGTCGGGCTGACCGAGGGCGACCCGAGCCAACAACGGGGCTACTCGCGGCTCGAGCTATTCGGTAGGCAGTGGGGGCAGTTCATTCGCGAGGGCTTCTATCGCTCCGGCGACTTCGTGCCTGTGGGGCTCTACCGGAACACCGATTGGCGCGCGCGCCTGTCGTTTGCCACGCAGTTCGCCCAATCTGTCCGCGGCGAGATCGGTGCGTTCTACGGGCAGAACCGATTCAAGACCTATTCGCGCACGGACCCTGCGTTCACGATCCCGGATGACTACAACGTCTACGGGTTCCACGTCATCCTCGAGGACAACAAGCTCCAGGTCGATCCCGTGACCTACCTGACGACGCAGGGGTATGTGCTGTCGGTGTTGGTCGAGCGCGAGTGGAACTCGAGTAACCGCCTGTTCGGGATCGCCGGCCGGCAGTCGGCGCTGCCCTCGGCCGTCGTTCGCGCGAATGCTCACTTGGAGTGGTATTTCCCCTACACCAACCAGTCGACCTGGATCATCACTGTCGACGGAAGTATCTCTCCGGAGGACGATCGCATTCGCATCTACGACGCATCCAAGCCGGTCGGCGAGACCTACCTGGATGGGCGCATCGACTATCGGATCCTGCTTGGAGACAAGCTGTCGGTGACACCTGGTGTGCGGGCTCAGTGGGTGCGTATCCGCGATGAGTTCGGAACGACCAAGACCAGCGAGTTCTTTCTAGGCGGACAGGTCGAGGCGCGCTTCGACATGAGTGAGTCTCTGGCGATCACGCTCGAGTATTCGTACCTCTCTAACGAGAGTCGCGAGCCTGTGTCGCTCTCGCGCGACTCGATCGGTGAGCAGCGCTTGTTCTTCGGGTTCGAGTTCCGCCCGTAGAGGCTGGAAAGCCTCGACAAACCAGTGCTACTCGCGGGGCTTCCGGCCCGGGCGAGGCTTCACTCGCGCGGCCACTTCGAGTGCCAGCGTGTCACGCTGCCCGCTCGCCAGCGCGTGGCCGCCTAGGCCGGCGATCATGGCTGCGTTGTCGCTGCACAGAGCGGGAGCGGGGAATACGATATCGCAGGCTCCGAGGGTTCCATCGGCGGCGATGAGTTCGCGCAGCCGCGAGTTCCTTGCCACGCCACCGCCGATCGAGAGAGTCGTTGCTTCGACCGACCGCACTGCACGCACCAGCTTCACAACCAGCGTCTCCAAGACGGCTTCTTGGAAGGACGCTGCGAGATCCGAGCGCTGTGCTTCGGTCAGTTTGGGCATCGGTCGAATGAGCCCCGGGCCGCGCAGATGATACAGCAGTGCGGTTTTCATTCCGGAGAACGAGAAGTCGAGGGATTCCTTGTTCAGCAGGCCGCGCTTGAAGCGAACTGCGTCTCGGTGCCCCCCCAACGCACAGGTCTCGAGCGCCGGGCCGCCTGGATAGGCGAGTCCAAGTAGGTGTGCAGCCTTGTCGAGCGCTTCGCCTGCAGCATCGTCGAGCGTGCTTCCGATGCGCCTGGCGGCGCCACGCGATTCGCTGTGGTAGAGGCTTGTATGTCCGCCAGACGCAACCAGCGAGATGAGTGGCAACTCGAGGTTGGGCTTTGTTAGGAACGCCGCGTCGACGTGTGCCTGGAGGTGGTCGATTCCTAGCAGCGGCACGTTCTGGAGTAGCGCCAGCGTCTTCGCGACCGACACGCCCACCAGCAGGCAGCCAACGAGCCCGGGGCGATTCGTAACCGCGATTGCCTCGATCGAGGCGAGATCGACGTTCGCTTCGTCGAGGGCGCGTCGGACGAGACCGACGATACGATCGAGGTGACTTCGCCCGGCGACCTCGGGAACCACGCCTCCATGCGGAGCATGCAGTGCTACCTGGGAGTGTATGACGCTGCTGAGCACGCTCCTCGCGCCGCGGACCACGGCGACGGCGGTTTCATCGCATGAGGTCTCGATGCCCAGGACCAGCTGGCCGCTGGCGCCTCCACTCTCTCGATTCTGTTCTGTTCTGACTGTCAAGGTGGGTCGAGAATGACGTTTCGATCGGCTCGGAGGTAGGAAAACGTGGCGAGCATTCTTGTAGTCGACGACCGTCCAGACAACCTGGAACTGGTCCGACGCTATTTGTCGGCGAGTCATCATACGGTGGAGCTTGCGACCGACGCCGAGATGGCGTTGCGAGGGATCGACAGTGGTCAGCGCTTCGATCTGTTTGTCCTGGACGTCGTGCTGCCGGGCATGAGCGGTTACGACCTGTGCCGCACCTTGCGCCAGCGCGAGGCGACCAAGGACGTCCCTGTTCTGTTCTTGAGTGGCGAACGAGGCGGGCTTCCCGATCGGCTGCATGGATTCGCATCCGGGGCGAACGACTATCTCGCCAAGCCGGTGAACCCCAAGGAACTGCTCGCCCGTGTGGATGTCATGCTGCGTCTTGCCCAGGCGTTGAAGGACGCCCGGCGAACGAGCGAGCAGCTGGCGATGCTCGTAGACGAACGTACGGTTGCGCTGCAAGAGGCGCTCAAGAGTCTCGAGCGCCAGCGCGATCTCTGGGAGTCGGTCGTGCGGCAGTTGCCCGCCGCGGTCGTTGTCTATGATTCCCGTGGCGACCTCGTCACGGCAAACGAGGTCGCTGTCGAGCTTGTTGCCGGTTTGGTCGAGGGGCGGCCCGTGATCGACACGGCCCTGCGTCCGTTTTTCCAGCAGCACGCCGCGGCGCTGCGGATGCGGCATCGTGTAGTTGAGTCGGTCGAAACCCGCGATGGACGACGGTTGTTGGAAGCCGAGCTCACGAGCCTTGGCCCCAACGGGAGGCATCGAGTGTTGCACTTGGTCGATGTGACCGAACGCCAGGCGTTGTTCGAGGTCGAACGGGCGCGCGGGCCGGTGCCGCTTCGTTCTCCCGAGCCGGTCCCCGGGGCGAAGGTTCCGTATCGCATGTCGAGCGTCGTCGGTGATTCACCCGCAATGGCGCGCGTGCACCGGATTGTCGATCAGTTGCGCTACTCG
Organism: uncultured Phycisphaerales bacterium; assembly: GCA_964434515.1. Lineage (GTDB taxonomy): Bacteria > Planctomycetota > UBA1135 > UBA1135 > CAYSWE01. Next base: position 3,873 of record CAYSWE010000068.1, read on the forward strand.
CACGCCACAGTGCTGATCACCGGTCCCAGCGGCACCGGGAAGGAGCTCGTGGCGCGCGCGATTCACTTCGACGGCGATCGTTGTGACGGACCGTTCGTCGCTGTCAACTGCGGTGCGATTCCGGCGAACCTGGTCGAGAGTCAGCTCTTCGGGCACGTCAAGGGTGCGTTTACTGGTGCTGACATCGACTCCCTCGGTCTGTTTGGGCAGGCCGAACGCGGCACGCTTCTCCTCGATGAGGTAGGCGAGTGCTCACCAGAGCTGCAGCGCAAGCTTCTGCGCGTGTTGCAGTCCGGTGAGGTGAGGCCCGTAGGTGGCGTGAGAGTGCGGCGAGTGGACGCGCGCCTGATCGCGGCGACGAACCAACCGCTAGCGGACCTAGTCGCCGAGGGCAAGTTTCGCGAAGACCTCTACTATCGACTGAATGTCGTACCAATCAGGCTGCCGAGCCTGAGCGAAAGGCTCGAAGACATCGGCGCGTTGGCGCAACGATTGCTTGAAGTTCACTCGGCGCGGAGTCGGCGACAGATCGCGCTCACGGGGTTTTCGGTGGCAGCGCTGCGCGCGCTCGAGGGCCACGAATGGACGGGCAACGTGCGCCAGCTCGAAAACGCCGTCATTCATGCGGTGGCCTTCGCGATCGGGCCGCTCGTGCAGATCGAAGACCTGCCGGAGGATGTGCGAGGCGTCGCGTCCGATCCAGGCAACGGTATGGTGCGAGAAGTCCCGGCTGCGTGGACGCTTCCGCATCGCGTTCGGATGTTCGAGGGATCCGCGATTCGCGATGCTCTAGGCCGCACCCAAGGCAACAAGGTCGAAGCCGCCCGTCTGCTTGGCATCGGCAAGAGTAGCCTCTATCGCAAGCTCAAGGATCTCGGCATGAACGGGGCGACTCGATTGCCCTAAGGGCTTAGCCGATCCAGGACTCTTCGGCCGCCCTTCGAACTGCGTCACTGTGGCGGGTCGTCGAGTCGCTCAGCACGCGACAGGGCATTCTTGTAGGCGCGAGTCATGCCCCAGACCAGGGCCAGCAGCACGATGACGAGCATCGCGATGAGATAGGGGCTGCCCTTGAGTTCCTTGACTGCGTCGCCGATACGCAGCGTGAGGAATGCCATGGCGAAGCCCCCGAGGAAGCCGCCGAAACTGACGGCAAAGATCAGCCGCACGCGGTGCATTCCGAGCAGGGCACCGATCAGCGAGCCACCGACGGCTCCGGTTCCTGCAACCGGAAACATCACGAAGAGCACGATGGCCGGTACCGTGAACTTGCGCATCCATGGGTAGGCGTCCAGCACGAGCCGCGCGTTGCGGTTTGCCTTGGCGAGGATCCCGTCGAACAGCTCGAGCGAGTAGACGATGATGATCACGGTGCAGGTATCCATGATCCCGATGACGATGCCCAACTCGTAGGCGCTGAACAGCGAGTTCGGCCTCAGCGCGAGGGTCGGTAAAAACTTGCCGAGACCGAAAAACGAAGCCGGGACGTTGAAGAAAAGCGCGAGCGTATGGTCGGGCGCGTAGATGAGGCCGATGACGATGGCCGCGATGAGGGCGCCCACCATGGTTCCGAGCACGACGAGGCGTTCGTGCCAGGTTACGTCGAACGGGTTCTCGCGGGTCGCGCGCGGTGTCCGGCTGGATGGTTGGCTGTTGCCGTCCCTTCGACTCATCTCTCGTTGCTGCTGCTTAGGTCTGTACGAATGCCGTTCTGGCGGAACGGTAGCAGAGCAGCTCGACGCGGGGAACCGCGCGCTCAAGCGGCTCCGCAGGACTCGCCTCGCGGCGCTCGGTCAATCGAGCGGCCGCGCGGCTCGCACACCGATGTGATCGCTCGCCGTGTCGCGCTCGGCGCAGCCCCGGAAGGACGAACGCGCCAGATAGGGGGGAGAGAGGTAGCTTCCGCCGCGGAACGTGATCGGCTCGGTCGCCATCGAAACCTTCCCTGTGCCTGGCTCGCCGGGTCCCAGGTAGGCTGCTTGCGAGTCGCTACACCACTCGGCGACATTGCCGAGTATGTTCAGGAAACCGAATGCGTTGGGGCGAAACGCTGTGACTTCTGCATGTGTGGCATGGCCGTCGTCGAACGTCGCGAAGTCACGGATGCGGGCTCGGATGCCAAAGAAGCCGCGCGTAGCCAGGTTGGGAGCATTCCTCCGTCGGAGTGCGGTCTGGTCGAGCAGGTTGGCGCAGCCCTCGAGCGACGCCGTCGTCCAGCCGGTCCACCAAGGGCTGCGCGTCTTGGCTCGGGCGGCGTATTCCCATTGCGCCTCCGTCGGCAGCGCGAGTCCCACAGCGGCCAACGCGTCCGAGCACTGTCGCCAAGAGACGGTTTCCACCGGATGCAGCGCCGTGATCGTCTCGGCGGCGTGGTCCGCCAGCGGCGGGCGGCTGTACGAGGGGTTCGTTCCCGTAAGCCGTTTCCATTGTGCTTGCGTGAGTTCGTGCTTCGCCAGGAAGAACGCGTGCAGTCGCAGTGGGCGCGGTGGGCCTTCTTCTGGGAAGGCGTCGGGGTCGACATTGGGTTTGCGTGACCGCTCTCCGCGGTGCGGCGGCCTGGCGCCGCGGACGAAGCGCGCGCTCGGCAGCAGGACGAGAACGATCCCTGTGTCGGGCGTGATCACGAGCCTCCCCTGGCGGTCGCGTTGTGCGGGGTTTCCCGAAGCGCGGTGTGCAAACTCGAACAGTCTCGAGTCCGGGTCGCGGCCGATCGGTAGCAGTCCCTTCTGCGGTTCGAGTCGCAATCCTTTGTAGATCGGCGCTATGGCCACTTCCTCGATGGTCTGTCGCCAGACTTCTTGTTCTGCCGGCGAGAAGGCCGCCTCACGGCTCGCCTGCTGTGCGCCTACACGCGCCAGGATGGGCTTCAACTCGCGGATTCCTGCAAGGATGCGGCCGGCCGATCTGTAGTACCAGGCATCTTCGGGATCCTCGAACGTCCATGTGTAGCGCTCCTGCAGGTCTTGCCGGCCGATTGCGATCTGTTTGCGCATCCATTCTTGCCAGCGGATGGCGACTCCAGGTTCACCGCGGTCGATCACGGTCGCGAGCGCCGTTTCGAGGTCTTGGATCGTAGCCTCGCGTCGTTTCCTGCGTGCTGCGTCCGCCTGGCGTTCTGCTTTGGATCGTGGCAGCGCGTGCAAACGTAGCTTGGCGCGTCGATCCTTGTACAGCGTCTCGCGGTCGACTAAGCGACGCGCCTGGTCGAGCCACACTCGAACCGCCTCGGGGTCACCCGGGAACGTCGGCCCCAAGTCACCGCGGTGGCGTGGCATCCGGTCGGCAAGGATGAACTCGTCATAGACCTGCCACACGCGGCGGTTCTCCTTTGCCAGCCGGTGCGCATGTGATCTCGCCTGGATCCACAGGATCAGCGGTCCGCCGACCAGCGCGAGCAGGCCGAGTATGAGGACGGCCGCCCATGTTGGATGTCGCTGCGTCCAGCGTCGGGTCCGCAGGGGTACGCTGGGCCGGCGCGCTTGGATGGGGCGGAGTTGGAGGATGTTCTCCAGATCCTCTGCGAACATCGCGGCGGACTCGTAGCGGCGCGCTGGATCGATGTCCATTGCCTTGAGGCAGACCGTTTCGACTTCCCAAGGGACCGCCGCGTTGAGCAGGCTCGGCCTTGGTGGGTGACCGGCGGCGATGCGCCGTCTGGTTTCCTCCGGGTCGTGATCGAGGAACGGCGATTGCAAGGTCAACAGTTCGTAGAACGTAACCCCTAGGCCGTAGACGTCGGAGCGGCGATCCGTAGTCTTCGCCCTGAGCCTTTCCGGTGCGAGGTACGGCAGAGAGCCCAGGGTGGACCCCGTCTTGGTCATGCGCTGGTCGCCCTCGTGGAGGGCGAGTCCGAAGTCGAGGATCCTTACGCTCCCGTCGTTTCTCAGCATGAGGTTGGACGGCTTGATATCTCGATGCAGGACACCGCGCTCGTGTGCGTGCTGGAGAGCTCGCGCGGTCTGTTGCGTGGTGTGCACGCAGAACTCGATCCACGAACGGCCGAAGCGCTTTTGGTCTCCCCCGGCCTCAAAGAGTTCGCCGATGTCCGCACAGTCGAGTTGTGCGGGCGAACGGCCACGCAGCCGCTCGAGGACCCTCGCCAGGCTGTGGCCTCGCACGAGCGCCATGGTGAAGAATGGCACCTCCGCGTCCTCGACGAAGCGGTAGATCGGGACGATGCCGTCGTGCTCGAGTTTGGCGGTGGCTTCGACCTCACGCCGGAAGCGCTCGCGCGCGCCGGCGAAGTGTAGGTGCTCGGGGCGTACGACCTTCAGCGCCACCTCGCGTCCGAGTGGCTCTTCGACGGCGAGGTAGACCACGCCCATGCCGCCTTCGCCCAATCGACGCACGAGGCGAAAATCGCCCAGTTGATCGGGTGGCGGAGTCGTCGGCGCCGGTGCGCCGATGCCGCTTTCCATCAGGGTCTGCATGCGCCTTCGCAGGGTGATGGCCTGATTGGGATGCGCTTTGCACGACGCATCGAGTGCGGCGGTCCAGTCTTGTTCGGGGCGATCGAGGATCTCGACCAAGAGGCGTTCGACGGATTCTTCCACGGTAATCTGCCCGGAGGCGCGGCTTAACTCGGAGACGTTCGTAGCGCCGACCAGCGCCGATTGTGCCGCGTTCGGTTCAATTTAGCCGACGCTACGAAGCTACCGTGGAAGAATAGTCCGGTGAAATCCTCAGCCAGAACGTCGCTGTTTTCGATTGCCGCCGTTGCGATCACCTTGGGATTCGTTGGCGCCGGCAGCGGTGCCGCGCAGGCCAAGGCCAAGGCCAAGGTCGCTCGGCTCGGCCGAGTGTTCGACTCGGACAAGTTGACCAAGAACGTGTTTGCCGCGCGGCGGGCAGCGCTCACTCGGATGCGCGGCGTCGATTCGGCCGCGGCCGTGCAGGCGCTCGCTCACGCCTACCATGTGCTCGATCGCGAAGCCGAGCCGATTGCCCGTGAACGAAGGACTGCGTTGCTCACACGCACGAGTCTCGAGGTCGCTCGCTTTCGTAAGAGACTCGATCCCATTTGCGTGCTCGAGGACCTCGTGCTCGTGCGGCTGCGCGAACTGCAGAGCGCGGCGGCCAAGGAGGCGATGCTGTCCATCGTCGCAACAGACACGCAACTGCCGTTGTCGTTGGAGCTGACGCTCGCGGCGCAGATCGGCGCGCCAGCTTCGCCGAGCGCGTTGCAGAGCGCGCTTGGTCGGGCCGCGGCGCCAGGCAAGGCGGTTGCTGTGCTTCGCATCATTGCGGCGCTTGGCGCGCGTGGTGGTAGTTTTCGCGCTTGGGCCGAGGCCAAGCTCGAGCACGAATCACAGACGCTGCGCCTCGAAGCTGCCCGTACGCTGGCTGCGATTCGTGCTCGGCCGTCGGTGCCCAAGCTCATTCATCGCCTTGTCAGCGATACCGGCCGTGTTCGAGAGGCGATCGTCGCAGCGCTCGAGACGCTGAGTGGTGTGTCGCTGGGGATCAGCGCCGGGGCGTGGCAGAAGTGGTGGCGCGGGCACGTCGGAGAGGATGGTCTGTTGCCGCCACCCAAAGTCGGCGTGACTGGAGCGAAGCCGCTACGGCCGAAGTATCCGACGTACTTCGGTATCCCACAGGAGGGCAATTCCATTCTCTACGTGTTCGATCGGTCGGACTCCATGGCGCGCGCTCTCGCCAGTGGAGGCCGGCGCATCGACCGTGCGCGCCGGGAACTCGGAAAGGCTCTCAAGGCGCTCCCGGCAACGACGACATTCAACATCGTTTCCTTCTCGGTGCGGGTCGAGCCATGGAGTTCATCGATGCAGCTGGCCACTCCGCAGCACATTGCCGCGGCCCGCAAGTGGCTGCGCCGGCTGGATCTCAAGGGTGGGACGAGTTCTTACGATGCTCTCGAGCGGGCATTCGACCTTGCCGGCTGCGGGCCTGAGGATCGGTTCCATGAGTTTCAGGTCGAGACGGTCTTCTTTCTGTCCGATGGCGAGCCCACGGTGCGGACCGGGGGGGCATTGAGGGCACTTGCACGTGACGACCCGCGACGCATCCTCTCGGCGATTCGCCGCTGGAATGCGTTGGGGCGTGTGACTGTCCACACGATCGGGATTGGACTGGGATTCAAGGGGGCAGGCGCGTTCATGCGCGACCTCGCGGCCCAGAACCATGGCACGTTCGTCAGGGTTCGATAAGGGACGACGTGTCGCAGGTCGCAGGGGTGTGTGGGCCGGGTTGACCCCAATTGCTTTCGCAATGTTATTCAAGTGTTGTGCAGAGGATCGTTGCATGAGCGGTAGCATCACGTTCCAATCAGTCGCAACACATCAACAATTGGGAGGCTTGCGAATGGCAGCGAAGAAGAAGGATCCGCGGGGGATGAACCTCATCGTGTCGGAGCTGAAGCGAAACAGGAACGTCAGCTATGGCGACATCAAGACGAAAGCGGATAGGAAGGGACTGAGCATCTACCCGATCATGTACGGTCGGGCCAAGGCGATGCTTGGGCTCCTCGGTAGCGGCCCGTCGCGTGGGAGTGCCAAGCGGGGTACGAAGACTGCCAGTGCCAAGCGCCGCCCCGGGCGGCCAAAGGGGACGGTTGACGGCGCTTCGAAATCGGAGCAGATCCGCCAGCTACTGGACTCAGGGCTCGGCAGCGCCGCGATCGCCAAGCGTGTGGGGTGTTCGGTCAATCTCGTGTACGCGGTGCGGTCCCAGGGTGGCAGTCGAGCCAAGCGCAAGCCGGGCCGGCCAGCTCGGGCCAAGACCACGACGTCGACGGCATCGACGGCGAAGAGCCTCCAGGGTGGGTTCGAGTCTTTGGCGGCCGGCCTTCAGCAACTGCAGCGTGAGCGGAATGCGATGCGCGCGGCGCTCGACAAGATCCAGAGGGTCCTGGGCGAACTCGACTAAGGGATGGACCCGAGGGTGTGGTCGGCCGCGTCTCTCGGTGTCACCTAGCCGCGCTTGCCTGCGTTCCCGCGCTCCGATACTCTCGACGTTGGCCTGCGGTCCTCCTCCTTATGTGAGGCCGCAGGCAACGAAATTGTGAGAGGAAGGCGCCGTGAGCAAGTCAGAACGTGTGGCGATGTACCAAACGTACCTCACAGCAGAGGGGTACGTGCCAAAGCTCGACGATGATGGAGATCTAGCTTTCAAGTATGAAGGGCGACTTTACGTTGTCATACTCGATGACATGGACGACGTCTTCGTCAGGCTGGTCTTTCCAAACTTTTGGCCGATCGAAAGCGCAGAAGAACGGGGGAGAGTCGTTCGCGCGGCGCAGGTAGCCACGGCACAGACCAAGGTGGCGAAAATTTTCGTCGTCGAAGACAACGTCTGGGGCTCGGTCGAGTTGTTCTGTTCACCTCCCGAAGTCTTCACGAACGTATTCCGACGTTCCATGAGCGCCCTGCAGGCAGCTGTCGAGAAGTTCGCGGCTAAGATGCGGGAGGACTCGCCGAAATAGTTTTCCGTCCGGTGTCGCTGCCGCTGGCCGCGTCGCGATCGCTCTGTGAGACCGCGATGCACCCGCGCGATGGGAGCTTGGTTGCGGAGCGGAGCCCTGGGGCGATCGATGTCGATGTACCCGGGTGATTGCAACCACTCAAGGGCGAAGGCGCGATGGCTCCCAGGATCTCGGGGTATCTCACAACGTACAACTGCATCGACGCGGGGCAGCCATTTCTCGCGGCGATTCACTCACTGCTGGGACTGTGCTCCGAGGTTGTTGTCGCCGACGGTGGCAGTACCGACGGAACCTGGGAACAACTGCAGGCTCTCGCTGCGCGGCGGCGGAAGCTCGATGTCGGACGTTTTCCTGTCCATGCATCAAGGGCACCCTGGGCGCTCAGCTCCGACCTGCGCTTGAAGGCTCGAGCGCGTGAGGCCTGTGTTGGCGACTACTGTTGGCACGGTGAGCCCACTGAGATCGTTGTGCCCACGGATTGGTGCAAGGTCGACCGTTCGCTCGAGAGGCTGTCGCAACGCAGCCCCCTGCTTGCCATTCCGGTGCTGGAGTACTGGCGTGGGTTACGCCATGTACGGCGGGACGAATACCCGGCCGCGCCGAAGCTGTCCCTCAACTTGGCGCATATCTCGCACGGCCTACCACTGGGGTTTCGTGAGCCCGATGAGTACGGCGTTCCACATGCACTTCCTGGGGCACAGCTTGCCTCGTCCTACGTGGATCTCAATACCGGGGAGCCCGTGGTCTGTGAGAGCCTCATCCCGCACAGCGTCGAGTCGCTACGCCAGAACTCCAGGACTATCGACGCCTATGAGCAGGCCTTCTTTGAGTGTCTGGACGACCTGCCGGTGGTGCACGACATGACGTGGGTTTCGATCGAGCGGCAACTGCATCGACTGCGCTCCCATTGGGCGGAGCCGAGATGGATGGCGCTCGGTCGCTCCGATCCGATTCCGGCGTGGCCCTTGTTTGACAAGCCGTGGCAACGTGTAACCGACTCGGAGATCGCAGCGCGTGCCCACGAACTCGAAGACCAGGGGCCCGGGGTTCTCTCTGGCGAAACGGAGCTGTCGGGTCTGATGGAGTGTCGGACCTGGCTGCCCGCCACGACTCGCCGTGAGGTTTGCCCGGCGAAGCCGGCGACCACGACAGTCCATTGTGTCGGCTTTGGCCCACGAGATCTCCTCTCGCTCGAGGCCCCAGCGCTGGCGTAATCGACCGCGCCGCCGTTTGATAGAAAAAATGACTACGACACGTTTTTTCTGTCTCCTCTTGGTGATTGGTGCGGTCTGGTTGGCTTGGTGCTGGGATTCGCCGTCGTCCGATGCGCCTGGAGCGTCTGTCGTCGCCGCGGTGTCGGGCGCGGACGCCGTCGTTGGCTTGGCTGGCAAGGACTCGGAGGCTGCTCGGCAGTCCGCCGGACAGGCGTCCGAGGATCGCGCGCTGTCGCGGCCGGGCGTGTGGACGATCGTTGGGCGCTCGGTGGCGGCGAGCTCGCGCGCCCCATTGCCTGGTTGCCTTGTCGCGTCGTATGGGTTTCGCGCGATCGAGACGGGGTCCGATGGTCGCTTCGTGCTCGAGGCGGCGCCTGGGAGTAGAGGCGAACTCGGCCAACGCATTGGCTGCAAGGCCGATGGTCGCTTCGTGCTCGGGGCGGCGCCTGGGGCGACGCTCTCGATCCTGTTCGACAAGCCGGGTCGCCTTCAAGCCCGACGCAAGGTCCAGGTGGGTGCTGTGCGCCTTGGCCGTGTCGATCTCGGCGATGTTGCGCTATCTCTTGGGGTCCTGTTTGAGGGGCGACTCATCGACGATGCCGGGTGGCCATTGGCGCATGTGCGGCAAGCCTTTCGCGCCAAGTCGACCGATGGTGCCGGAGTGTTTCGCCTCTTGGTGGCGCCCGGTCCCATCGACGTCTTCGCTGGCGTTTTTCCCTTCTGTCAATCGCATCGATTCAAGCTCGTACGACCGCGGACTGTCAACGCACCAACGACGAAGCGCGTCGATGTGGTCCTCAGTCGTCTACCTCTAGAGCAGAAAGGGGGCCCGGTCGAAACCATCGAGGGGCGGGTGGTGGATGGGCTCGATCGACCCGTCGTGGTGCGCGTTTCCGCCGTTGTGAACCGCGGGCCTGCCTTCGCGTTTTGCTCTGCGCCCACGGATGGTGACGGGCACTTTGTCCTTCCTCGCGTCCCACCGGCCACCGACACCGTGCGTCTCCTCGTTGCTCTGCCGGGGCCTCGGGCTCCGGATCCGCGGCTGTGGAAGTGGGGCGCGCGCAAGGTC
>CAYSWE010000069.1:0-13396 GCA_964434515.1 uncultured Phycisphaerales bacterium
ACTCGTGCACTTCGTAGGTTTCCGGGCGGATCACCTTGGCTGAACCGCTGAACACGAGGCTCAAAGCGTGACGAACCGTCGTGGTCGTGATCGCGAACCACGATCGATTTAGCACGAGCGTTGGACGTGCCAGAACGCCAGTGTTCATCTCGAAGCAACCATCCATGCCTAGATTGTAGCCCACGGGACACCCACCGTCGCCGACTTGTTCGGTGGAGCGACGACTCCGTCGCCACCGGACTCGTGAGCATCCAACAACTCGAGAAGCTGCCTTACGCGCGTATCCCAGCCGTTGGTTCGAGCAAATGCCAACCGCCTCGCGACCAGGGCGTCGCACTCGCCGGCGAGCGCATCCTCGATGTGGGTAGCAAAGTCCTCGCCCGGCGCCACAAGGTGGACGAAGTCACCGAGATCCTGCAGCTCCGCGACATCGGTTGCGACGACGGGCCGACCGGCGGCGAGATACTCGAACACCTTGAGTGGGCTGATGCTGTCGATCTCGGCCGCTCTGTGGAACGGCACGAGACAGATGTCAAACGCCCGAAAATAGCCAGGGAGCTCGTCGCGCTGTTTTAGGCCGAGAAAATGAACGTTCTGTAGGCGTCGCAGGCGTCCGATTTGCGGGACGTTGTCGGCATGCCCGACGAACGCAAACGTCCAATCAGGCCGTTCGGCAGCAAGCCGACAGAGCAGTTCGATGTCGGTCTTCGCCTCCAGGGTCCCGGAGAACCCAAGGATCGGACGGGGCAGGTCGACGAGATCTCGCGGGCATGGCAATGGCGTCGCCGCGGCGCCGAACAGCTCGGCGTCGGCGGCATTCGGTACGTAGGCGCTAGCAGGATTCAGCCGTAGCATACGCGACCATAGGAATCGCGAAGTCGCAACCGTAAACGCTACGGCTCGCGCAGTCTTGGCCTCATCGAGCTCGATACGTCGGCGCCGACCCATCCAGCGCACGCGAGGCATCAGCCAAGGCCAGTAGTCGACACAGTGATAGACCGAGCAGCGTTCGCCAAGCCGGCCAACGACGTCGGACGTTTGGTGCAGAAAGGTCCAAAGTATCGGCCGATGCATGCCGAGCCTGCGCATAGCTCGACGCACGACGAATGCGAGAATACGCTGGTTGAGTCGACCGATCGGTGCAAATACGTGCCGCAACGGCAGGCGCGGCGGCGGTGTCAGGATCCAGAAATCGGCGTCCTGACGCCGCAGTCGCCCGAACAGTGTGCACGGAAAGGGTGCACCAAGGGCAGCCTTGACGAACTTGCCCCACGAGTAGTTGCCTTCGACATAGAGCACGCGAAACTCGCGACGCATCCCGCCGGCAATCCGTTGATACGTGGTCCAACGCTCGTCCCACATTCCACCCGAGAGCAAGACCATGTCTCCGCGCGGCTTCATTCGGGCACCTCGGTGGCTCCATAGGCACGGGATCCCAAGAGGGCGGTTCGGCTCCTACGTACGGCACGCGCCCGGACGAGGCCAAACGGCCGAAGGCCGCTCAGCAAGCCGGCGCGCATGAGCGCGGCGAGGCCCGGACGCACGCGCGATCCCTGGAACGTCCCCGCGAAGACCCCGTGCGCCGCATAGTAGCGAAAGGGTTCGCCGAATGTGTTCCAATGGTAACCGTAGATCAGCGCGGCAAGTCTTGGATTGGCCTCGAGGTCACTCCGAATGAGCGCCATGAGCTCCCCATGCGTGCTCGGCGTATAGGTCGCTCCAAGCGCGCGATAGAACGATGGCCCCGCGAGGATCGACGGGACTCCCCAATAGACAGCCTCGATCCCCATCGTCGAACCAAACGTCAACACTTGATTCGCCGCAGCAAGCAGCGCGTAGGAGCTGACAGCGCTCTGCGCGGGCACGATCGTCAACATCGGCGAGTCGAGTTGTGCGATCGCCCGCGTCTGATCGTTGTCGATCCCAGACAAGTTCGGATGCACGCGGAGCGTCACGTGAATGCGATCCTCGAGGACGAGGTCGTCCACGATGCGACGTACACCCTCGACCTGGGTCGCGTAGATGCCGTCATCCCACTCACGACCAATGGCGGCGAACTCGTCCTCCGAAGAAACAAAGACGACCAGGTTCTTCTGGGTCGGATCAAAGTCCTCGGGAAGCAACCCGTTCGCTTGTTTGTCGACGAACGAGAACCAGTTCTTGCCAACCCCCTTCGCGCGGTCCTCAAAGAACTGCGCGCCGACGGCCTCGCGCTCGGCCTCGTCCGCACGTTGCCAACACTCGAGCATGGTCCGGTGCATCAACGCTGCATCATGGCAGAGCGCATTCTCGAACAACGCGAAGTGCCGATGATCGTGTCCGCGCTCGTGCGTTGCACACACAACGCCGGCTGCCTGACACGCGCGCAGCACCGCACGCGCAATCGCGAAGCGTCCGTTGAAGACGTAGACGCGATCGTAGCGCTGCGCGCGCAGTCGGTTCCCGATCGAGCGATAGACGGCGAGCGCCGCGAGCAAGAGATTCTCGATCCACGCCGCGTTTGCCACGACCGAGGGCGCCGGCTCTCGACGAAACGAGATGAGGCTGGAGAGCACGGCCATGCCGAGATCGAAGCCCTCGACTGCGACCGAGCGAAGTTCCTCGAGGGTGGAGAAACGCGTCGTCATAGCGCGTAGCTCCGCCTGGTCCGTGTCGCGTAGCATCAAGAGCGGCAGAGACACAAAATTGCCGTCGACCAGCGCCAGCCCTTGGCGTCGACGCCCCATGCACATCTCGCAGCGAACGGGTTCGTGCGCCGGATTCCGATCGCACGCTGGTAGATCACCATCGCAGACGGCGACGTGGACGTCGTCGCCGGAATGCACGTGGCGCTGGATCAGCTCCAGGTCGGTCTCGAAGTGCGGCGTGTAGCGCGCCCAAGGAACAACGACGAGAATGCGTGCCACCGGTCAGCCCTCGACCGACAAGGACTGGGATAGCGATGCGGGCGCCGCGAGTCCGGCCATCGTGCGAAACTCGGTCGACGTCGCCGCGAGCTCGTCGAACGTTCCACTCGCCAGCACGCGGCCATCGCGCAAGAAGTGGATCCGATCACACGCCCGGACGGTCTGCATGCGGTGAGCAACGAGAATCACGGTCTTGCGGCCTTCGAGTGCAGAGATCGTTTCGGCAAAGGCACTCTCGGTCTCGCGATCGAGCGCCGAGGTAGCCTCGTCGAGCACCAGCACATCTGGATCACGGTAGAGCGCACGAGCGATGCCGATGCGTTGCTTCTGTCCGCCGGACAGACGCGCACCCTCCTCGCCGACTGGCGTATCAAGGCCTGCGTCGAGGCTGCGCACGAACCCCTCCAACTGAGCAGAGCGCAACGCCTCCCAAACGCGACGATCCTCGATCTCTGGGTCCCGCAAGCCGAACGCAACGTTCCGACGCAGGGTGTCGTCGGTCAGGTAGACATTCTGCGGAACGTAGCCAACGTGCGTCCTCCACGCTGCAAGATGACGACGAATGTCGACGCCGTCGACAAGCACGGATCCGGCGCTTGGTTCGAGTATGCCAAGCAGGATATCGAGCAAGGTCGTCTTCCCCGATCCGGAGGGTCCAACGATGGCAACAGACTGGTTTCGCGGGATCTCGAACGTGATCCGGTCAAGCACAGCAGGGGCGTCCACTCCGTAGCGGAAGCCGAGTTCGGACAGTTCGATGCACCGAGCGAACTCGATCCGCTCCGCGTGGCGCGAACTCAGCGGCCGGGGCCGGTCCTCGGCATCGACGCACAAGTCGCCATGCACGACGTCAAACGATGGCCGGTAGTGGCGGATCACGCTGGTCGCTCGCACGATGCGCGACATCGCCGGCATGAGCCGGAACGCGGCCGCCGCAAAGAGCGCCACGAGCGGCACCGCTCCTGGACCACCGCTGCCGACGTTGACCAGCACGACGAGCAGCAATCCGCCCACAGCGACAGTCTCGAAGAACAGCCGCGGCAACTCACTCATCGTCGCGATCTGACGGCGCGCGTCGGCGTAACGCGACGCGTTCGCTCGGTGCTGATCGACGAAGTAGCTCTCAACGCCCAAGACCTTGGTCTCCTTGACGCTCGACAGCCCTTGCACGACCCAACGAATCATCTGGCCGAGACTTTCCTGTTCGACCTCACCGGCCCGCAACGAATGCCGGCGGACGAACTTGAAGAACGCGAAGCCCAGGCCACCGAACAATCCGGCGGCAAGCAGAGTCGCGAACGGACTGATCCAAAGCAGCATGACCGTCATCACCAGCGCGACGAGGATGTCACCGAGCACGACGAACGATTGAGCAACCACCCAACTGAAAGCGACCACGGTGTCCGTGTTGACGTTGCGCTGGATCTCGGCCGAGTTCCGCGTGAGATGCTCGGCATAGGACGCCCGCAGGTAACGATCGAACAAGCGACTGCTAACGCGCTGCATCTTGCCGAAGATGAATGCGTTCTGCGCACGAATCAGAAGCCCCAGATAGACATTCTTCAGCACGTAGTAGGCCAGCATCAGCAGACCACACACGACGAGGAATCGCTCAGGTGAGACGATGCCCAACCGATCCCGCAAGGCCGCAAGCGGCGCCGCGCGCTCGACGAACGTCGGATCGTTGAGCAGCGAGATGAACGGCAGGATCAGCCCGACCCCCACGGTCTCGAGCGCCGCCGCGAATGTGATCGCAGCAAGCAGCGCGAGCGCCCGTGGACGCTCGGAGGCACGAAACAGGGACCAGATTCGACGGAAGGGCGGCACGTGCTCAGGGAAGGGGGGCGCGAAACAGCTGAGTGTTGACTTATCGGCCAGTTCGCGCCTCCGGGTGGAGGACACGCTTGCAATTCCGCGCCCGCCGGCGCTAACCTGCGCGCCGCACAAGGGCCGTTAACTCAGTTGGTAGAGTGCGACTGTCACAGAGTCGAAGTCACTGGTTCGAGTCCAGTACGGCCCACCACATGCGACGGCTACCGCGCCGGTCGACGTCGCCGGTAGGCCATGCCAGTGATCGTGGCTCTTGCCATCCACGGGAACACGGGCTCGACCAAGCTGAAGAAGGACGGCGGGTCATACTGGATGCGTAGGTGTGCGACCCCCTCGGCACCAGCCTGCTTCGCGTCTTGAACGATCTGGGCGATGCAGTGGGCAAAGTCCGCGCGGACGAGCGGTATCACGCCAAGCAGATAGAATCCGCTGCGATGCGCAGAAACGAGCGTAAGGGCCTCGGCGCCCTCGGGCGCATCGTTCTGCGTGAGTTCGAGCCCGGACTCGCGCTGCCAACTGGCGATATCCACGCTCGCCATCGTCGAGCAAGAGCCGAGCAAGAGAAGCAACGCAGCGAGGTAGAGGCGCATACCGGTGTTGTCGGCCCGGTCGGGCACCAAAGCTTGAGCAAATCCGGCGATAGCGGCGGACGAAACGCCACGATGCTACCGCGAGAGCCCGGATGCCCTCCGACGAGCCGATGGATTTCGCCGAAGCAGCGTTCAGTTTCTGACTATGGAGGGAAACCTATGAGTATTGGTGCCGTGTCCTCCGCCGTGAGCCAAGTGGCTCAGGCAGCGGAAGGCAGTGTTCAAGTTGTCAAGAAAGCTCACGACCAGCAGAAGCAAGATGGCGAAGCCGCCGTCTCGTTGATTCGCTCGAGCGGGCAGGCCAAGCCACAGCAGTCGACGCAGGGGATCGACACGTTCGCTTAGAAGCCCGGCCGAGAATCAAGGCAGGGCGGCGTCCGATCCACTATCGTGGAGGGATGCTGCCCTTCGCCTTCCTCATGCTCGCGGGACTGCCGCAGGCAACGCCCTCCGACGCGAAGCTCCCGCCCTTTCCCACCGCCAGGGCGAAGCACTCGATCCGCGGGACCGTCAAGGCCGACAGCTTCATCGAGCCGAAGAAGCTCACGCTCTCTGCCCGTCACATGAAACGGTTTCCCGGGGGGCTCCCGGTCCCAGCCCGGGCCTGCAACGCCGCAGACCTCACACTGCCGGGGGTCTTCGTGCACGTCGTCGGACTCGAAACACAGTTCGCGTTCGAAGAGCGCGAGGAGCAACCAGCGATCGCGGACTTCTCCGAGCCGTTCCTCGGGGTCTTCCGAGGCCAACCCATACGCATCCTCCAGCCGGAGGACGCGCCGTTTGCACTCCGCTTCCGGGGTCGCGGTGTGCGGTTCGACCTGCGCGTATCGACGCGCGGCGAACGCTCATGGAAGATCGCGCCGAACTCGTTGCCGCTCAGCTTCCGCATCCTCGACGTCAACGAGCGCTTCTCCCTGATCCTCGACGCGCTCCCTGACGGCCGGCTCGATAGTCCGACACACCCTTGGCTCTCGACCGAGATTCGCGTGCTACGACACCCGGTCTTCGCGGTGACTGGCCCCGACGGCTCCTACGTCCTGCCAAAGCTCCCACCGGGCGAGTATGACGTCGTCGCGACCCACACACTGCTCGGCACCCAACGGAAACGGATCCGCCTGCGCGCAACGGACGCCCGGGCAACATTCACGCTGCACGTGCCCGGGTACCTGCGCGGCGCGACACCGGTTGCAGCCGGCGACACGGGGCCGCGAGTGGCCTGGCGTGTTCCGGACGCCGGGTTCGTCGCGTTTCATCGAGTCAAGTCACGGCTCGAACCCAAGGCGATCGTCGGAACACTCACACCACCACCACGCTCTGCAGCTGGATTCTATGCTCACGAAGTCGGCCCCAGTAGCCGCGTCCATCGCCGCGCCCCGGAGCTCCCCGACATCCTCGCCAGTCTCGCGCTCTCGCTCTCCGAACGACCTCCAAAGGGGGGCCGGCGCGAACGCGTACGCCGTGAGTTCCCGAGTTGTGTAGGACTCGGGGCGATCCGCGCCGAAGGAACCGTCACAACGGCGCCCGTCACGGATTTGACTCAGGTCCGACAGTCGGGGACCATCAGCCTCGCTGCCAAACGCGGGCAAACAGGGAAATACCGCGTCGCCCGGGGCAAACTCACATTCCAACGGACGATCGATTGCCGACTGGGCCGCGTTGTGAGCTTTGACGCGAGGTTCGACGGCGCGCTCATCGTGAACGGACAATCCAAGGGCGGAAAGAGAGCGACGGTGGCAGACGTAGCTTGCAAAGCCGTAGAAGCCTGGACGTTCGACAGTCTGCGAGCCCCAGACACGGCCGCCTTCCGGCGCCGCACCAACCAGGCGATCCAGCGGGGCGAGGCCTGGCTAGCGAGCAAAGTGCAAGGTTGGCTCGGCGAGGCCACGTTCGGCAAGAAGCGCGATGCCCACCAACGCGAAGTCGGAACCGGCGCACTCGCCCTCACGCTGCTCACGCTCTGCAAGGGCAGCGCAGATCGCAGCGGCAGCGCGGTGACCGCGTTGCTCGATGCGCTTCGTAGACGGACACCAATCGACACCTACGTGCTCAGCACAGCACTGATGGCGCTCGAGGCGTATTACGAACCGGCCAACGAGGTCGAACAGCTACGCCAGGGCCTGATCGACGCACCGCGCCCGCGACATCCGCAGCCATCGGACCTGGCGCTGATGAAGGCCTGGACCGCAAAACTACTCACCTGCCGCGATCCCACAGCACGCCACGGCATCCTGCGATTCCACTACGCTGGCGAGCCAGGCTTTGACAACTCGGTCACGCAGTTCGCGGCGCTCGGGCTGGCGTCCGCAGCGCGCTGCGGCATCGCGCTGCCGAGTGACACTTGGCAGCGCCTAGCCCGCCACTTCCTCAGTGTGCAATCGACATAGCCGGGTGCAGCGATCCCGCTGCGACTCGACGGTCACTCCGCGACCGCCCATCGGACACGCCCAGCCAACGCCCGTCCACGAGGTTTCGGCTATCTCGGGCCTACGTACCCCTACGGGTCCATGACGTGTGCCGGCATCACCGGCATGACCCTTTGCCGAGCCATGCTGAGAAGGACGGATCGGCGCCTGATCGTGAAGCTCGATCGCGCCACCAACGACGCATTCGCCTGGCTCTACGAAAACTACGACGTCCGCAACAACGCAAACCACGGCAACCACTTCTACTACTATGCGCTCTACAGCCTCGAACGCGCGGCCGAGTTGGCGAATGTAGCGCAGATCCATGGCTACGACTGGTACTTCGACGGAGCGACCGAACTGCTTCACCTGCAGACCAAGAACGGATCGTGGTCGCTCAACAACAACGTGACGGACACGTGCTTCGCGCTGCTGTTTCTCAAGAAGACCGTCGCGCCAGCAATCACTCGGTAGTAGCCCGTCGCAGAAGTTCAGCACACATCTTTCGGGCCCTCGGCGAGACCCTAGCGAATCGTCAGCCAAGCGGTATTCGTGAACGCTCGGGCAGGTGTTCCCGGATCGATGGACAGCCCCTGTAGAGCAAGACGGATGCCCCGAAACGCTGGGTTCCTCGGCAGACGGAACTTGAGGACACCTCGGTCCGATGCGTCCGCGTGGACCAAGTTGCCGAGCACCGAGGTCGTCGGCAAGTTGAGAGCGAACGCACCGTCGATCCCACCGAGCGGGATCGGAGCACCAGGCGCAGCGGCGAAGAACACGACCGTGAGCGAAGAGTTCGCGCCACGCGACATCGCCCCGAAGATCTCGACCTGGCCACCGATCGACTCCGTGTCACCGAGCAACCAGGCGCCGATCGTCTGCTGCGCCGCCGCCGGCTTCGTGCGGTCGGACGCAATGAACCTGCTTCCGGCAACGGCGCCGCCGTCCACGAAGCTCATCGTATTGAAGACGGTGTAGGTCGGCGTTTTCGGATCGAAGTCCGCCATGAATCCGAGATCGATGTCGCCACCGCCGGGCTTCTCGAGGACGACAAAGCCCTCGACGTCGCCGTCCGGACCCGTAATCGGAACAGCCCCCTCGACGGTGTTCGTGGAGATCGCCACCCACTTCGACTTGGGCGGAACAGTCGGCTTGGCCAGGTTGGTGATGTCCAGGTCGGCCATGTAGATCGGTCCCTTGGAGAAGAAGATCTTCAGCTTGCCGCCGACCCAGCCGAGCGACGGTTCGCCAAAATCCTTGAAGAACCCGACGACAAGCCCTCGCACCAAGACCGGGGTGGAAAACGGCGACCTCACCGAAGGACGATGCGCGAAGTAGAACCCCGTGTTGCGCTCGAGGATCGCGTAGCGCCCCGTCCGTCCATCGATCATGAACGTGTCGTCATCGACCGTTGTGTTGAGGGCTGCGGCTAGCTTGGTCGGTGTGAACTTTTGGGTCGCGCGCGTGTACCTGCCGAGCAAGCAATCCACGGCTCCCTTGCCACCCCATGCTGCAGCCAAACCCGAGCCGGCAAGAGTCACCGTCCACGTGCCGGGGGGATCACCGGGCAAGCGATTGAACGCGAACGACCCCGCGAGAGCCATCATCGGAATGTTGCCGTTCCGGCCAAACGTCAGGCCCGGGTTCGCGTGGTTCTTCTTGGTGATCCCCGGTCCGATCTGTGCGGACGCCAAGCCCACAGAGAGAATCACGGCAACGGCAATCGAGAGAGGAGCGCTCGCGGAGCGCGACGACGAGGAATAGGTCGCTTTCATCTGGAACTCCAAGGACTTGAGAGAGGACAGAATGCACGAGGACAGAACCCGCTAACCATATGCCCGTGGGACCTCGGTCGTCCAGGGGGTCGAGCGCAATCCCAACCTCGTTCACCCGGAATACGGATCTTCGGGCGGCATCTCGAGAATGCCCCAGACCGCCGCGGCACCTACCAGAACTGTGACCACCAGGAGTGGCAGCAGGGTGCGTTTCCACCCGGGAGCCTTCGTAACTCTCGGCAGCAACGCGCCCCATACACCGAGAGGTGCCACGGCCAAGAGCCCCAGCACTGGCAGCGGTGGCGGGGTCATCAGGAAAAAACGGGCGTCCAAGCCCGTAGCGAGCACCAGACCGAGCGCCGCTCCCAGGAAAGCCGGCATGATCCGCCGCGCCGGTGCCACCGCGCCCAGTAGACCAGCCCCGACGAACACCAAAGACAGCGTCCCAACGGCCTGCGCCTGGGACGCGCCGCCAAACAGGACGTAGATCTGCCCGGTGATCGCCGACGTCAACGCCAGTGCGATCGCCAATGCCCTACAGTCCGCGCGCAACGCCAGGGAACGCAGAGCCCATCCCCACACAAGAAACCCCACAGCCACGAACCCGACCGTCCAGACCGCGACGTGGTCCTCCGAACTCGGCTCCCGGGCAAGAAGCGTCTTGAGGCAAAACCACACGACGAGCGTTGCGCCAATCGCTTCGATGCCACGCGCGAGCGCCTCCCGCGGTCGCACGAGTTCGGCCAGAACTGCAACGCCGCAGTAGCCAAGCACCGCCCAAAACACGCGATCAGAAGACCCAACCGGAGACCAAGGAAGTGCATCCAGGGACCAAGACCTGGTTGCCAACCACGTGACGACGAACGCAAACGCCGGAGCGAGTCCAGCGGCGACGACTGACATCCGCGTCCTGCCGGTGCGCGTCAAGGCCACGGCGACCGCAAGCAGCAAGAGCGCCGCCAGTGCACCAGGCAGTAGCGACAGAATCTCGTCGAGCGTTGGGAGCAGATCGAGCATCAGTTCCGAAGACGGGCGGTCATCGCCCGATCATGCCTTCCAACCCACAAATGATGAGAATCTCGTCGCCCAAGACCCCCTGTTGGAGGCCGTATTTCATGCCGAAATCGCTGCGTCGAATCGTGAATCGCGCCTCGTACCCCGAGCGCAGTCCAAACCGGCGCCCAGCGTTGCGCGTACCAATGTGCCTCGCTTCGATCGTCATGGCCCGCTCGATACCGCGAAGCGTGAGCTTGCCGTGGATCGCATAGACATCGCCCTTCTTCACCACCTTCGCACTCTTGAAGGTGATCTTCGGAAACTCCTTTGCACTGAGAAAATCCGGACTCTTGATGTGCTTGTCCCGGCCAGGGCTGTGCGTGTCGACGCTCGCGGCAGCGATGCTGAGTTCGGCAAAGCTCTCCGCAAGTCTCGCGTCGTCGACCAGAAACCTGCCGGACACCTTGTTGAACCGGCCCCAGAAGTTGCTGACGCCGAGGTGGCGCACGCGGAAAACGATCGTGGAATGCATGCCGTCGATCTGAAACTCCTTGGTCGACCGACTTGCGGCCGGCTTCTGCTTGGCAGCGGAACCTTGGCCAGCCGGTACCTGGTTGGACGGTACCTGGTTGGACGATATACGAGGAGACGGCAGCGCGGAAAGGCCGACGGCCAGAAGGACGCCGAGCGATATGGTGGTCTTGATCATAAGGAGTTCTCCAGTTGGAGGCATTCGAACGCGAGTGGTCCGCGTGATACGGCTGGCCGCGCCAGAGGGTCAGTTCGGTCCGGCGAGTTTCGGAAGATCGTGTTGCCGTGCAAAAAGGTCTGTAGAAAAACGTAAGGTCTGAGGCCGACACTGTACTGCTTGGCTCACACTGCTTGTCCCACGGTCACCGGTAGCACGCATGAAGCAACGGATTCTCCTCGTCGAAGACGACCAGGAACTCGGCAAGCAGATCGTCGGTTACCTCGGCGAAGCGAGTTTCGAGACACGTTGGCTCGTCAACGGCGATGATGCCATGCTTGAGAGGCCCGACGACTTTGACCTGATCATTCTGGACCTGATGCTCCCCGGAGCATACGGGCTTGATGTGCTCAAGCACGTCCGTGCCGACTCCGACCTCCCCGTGCTCGTGCTGAGTGCCCGCAACGACACAGGTGACAAGGTCCGCGCTCTCCAGCTCGGGGCAGACGACTTCGTGACCAAACCGTTCTGGCCCGAAGAACTCATGGCACGCGTTCAGGCAAGGCTTCGGCGTCCGGTGCTCCAGCGCTCCGGCGTTCTTACTGTCGGCCAACTCGCGGTCGACACCGTCGGCCGGCAAGTGCGTGTCGAAGACGTGCCTATCGAACTCACGCGCGTAGAGTTTGACATCATCGCCGCGCTGGCGAAGCGACCCGGCGCCGCCATCCCGCGCACGTGGCTCGTGGATCACGTGCTCGACCCGGAGCGCGAGGGAAACGAACGCACGCTCGACGTGCACATGTCGCGACTTCGCAAGAAGCTCGGGGCCTGTGGCAAGAACGTCGCGACAGTCTGGGGCGTCGGTTATCGCCTCGAAGCAGCGCCGGACGGATGAGCTTGCGCTTCCGACTCACGCTGGTCCTACTGCTCACGGCGGTCCCACTCTTGGCCGGTGGATTCTTCCTACAGCACGGCATCGACGAGAACACGTTTCGTCAGGGATTGGCGCAGTTCGTCACTTGGCGCATGGATATCGCCGGGGGTTTGACCGAGTGCGAGGAACATCCCAAGACATGGCGCGGCTTCCGCCGGTGGCGCGGTTCGTTCTCCCGACACAGCCGGCGCGGACGCCCGACAAGGCACTCGCGGCACGGCGGCTTTCGCGGCCCACCGCCACCACCCGTGCGCAACGTTTCGATCTGGGCCTACGACCTGAGCTTCGCGTCTCGCAATCCGAACGCACCGGCGTTCCCGACCAAGCTCGAGTCTGCGATTCGGAACGGCCGCGCGGGCCTCGTGCGTCTCAACGAGCTTCCCCCGGACGCCCGACGCAACGGAACCTCACAACGAGAGTATCGTCACTCGCGACCCGCGCGGGAACCGCGTGTTCCTGTGGCTTTCGCGATGCGCGTCGGCGACGACGAGAGTCCTGCGGCCGTGATACTCGTACTGGGCAAACGCCGCGTTCGCCGCGACGGCGCTCTTTGGTGGCTGCCGATCGCGCTGTGCGGCGGGCTCCTACTGGCAGTCCTCATCGCCACCGGCCCGATCGTCCGACGGATCCGAAGGCTCACCTACGAGGTTAGCAAGTCAGCAACGAGTCACTACGCCGAACCGGTTCCGGCAACCGGGAGCGATGAAATCGCCGACCTCGCGCACGCATTCAACAAGGCCGGAGCAGACGTTCGCCGACACTTGGCCAGCATCGAGGAGCGCGAGCAAACGCTGCGCTCCTTCATTGGCAACACGACACACGATGTCATGATCCCGCTCACCGTGCTCCAGGGGCACCTCGCAACTTTGCGCGCACGTCTCGAGCGCAAAGAACATGTGCAGCCAAGCGTGCTCGCGTCCGCGCTGAATGAGGCGCACTACATCGGTTCGATCCTGCACAACCTGAGCGCGGTCGCCAAGCTCGAAGGCGGCGAGGTGCAGCTCCGCGAGGATCCAGTCGACCTCAACGAGCTGGTCGAGCGTGTCATCGCACGACACAAGCCCATGGCGAAGGCCAATCGGATCGGTCTCGACTACGCCGTACCACAAGAACCCATCCTAGTGCGTGGCGACGTCACGTTACTCGAGCAAGCCGTCAGCAACGTCGTTCACAATGCGATTCGCTACAACCGATCCAACGGCAATGTCGCAGTGCTCCTCGAGCGAGGTGACACCGGGTTTTCGCTCCGCATCTTCGGTGATGGCCCAGGCATCC
>CAYSWE010000070.1:0-13278 GCA_964434515.1 uncultured Phycisphaerales bacterium
GATGACATCCGCTAGGAGCCGCGGTCTTGACGCACGTGCGTCAGAATCGCGCCGAACCGTTGGCCTGTTGCGCAGACTCGTCGGGTGACTGCCCTACTCGCCGATGCACCAAAGCCGACGATTGGTCCGAACAAAGACCGCGCCGTGGGCAATGACAATGGATGACCGGGTCTGGTCGTCGTCCTCGGCGCCGAGCGCTGCGGTGTGCAGGACTTCGCCCGTGTTGACGTCGACGGTGCTCACTTCGCCGGCGTGATTCATGCACCAGATGCGCTTGTCGGCCACGGTCGGCGAACTACGCCAGCGATAGTCTCGCGTCAACGGCGTGCTCCAGACGACCTCGCCGTCCTTCGCGCGTACCTTCGACAAGGCCGACCGGACATCGCTGAGCACATAGAAGTGATCCTCGTAGAAGGCCGGCGTCGGAACGTCGCTCGACACCGGATTCGGCCGGCCCGTGCTCTGCCAGGCGAGCGTGTGGTCGTCGAGGCGCACGGCAAACACCGGCTGCCGTTTGGGCGCGCACACGAGCACAATGCCGGCGCCAACCACAGGTGAGGGAACCAATCGCCACGATCGCTGTCGGTGCCCCGGGTTCCATGTGCCCCACCGCCACAGCTCCTTGCCCGACGCAGGATCGTGTGCCGTGAGAACATCGCCGCCAGCAAGCAGGAGCTCGTTGCGACCGCCCTTCCCCACATGCGGAATCATCGTCGTATACGACTCGAGAGACTCGAGTCGCGCGGGCGAGGCTCGAACGTGCTTGTAGAGCGTCACGCCGCTCGCCGGATCCATGGCTAGGAAGAACGACTCGAAGCTGCGCGTCTCCTGCGCCACCTTCTCGCGGCGCGATCGCTGGACAGCCCGGTCCCGCTGCAGAATGGGCAGGAACAGCCTGCCTCCCGACAAGGTCGGACTGGCCGAGAAGGTCCACTGAAAGGCGAAGTCGCCCAGTTCCTGCTGGACGTTGCGACGCCAGAGTTCCTTGCCGTCGAAATCGAATGCCACGAGGTCGCCATTGCCGAAGAAGGCAATGATCCGTTCGCCGTCTGTAACCGGAGACGGGGACGCATAGTTGCTGCGCCGGCCCCGCGCAGTGCGAGTCCGGCCGGCCCCATAGCCACTGCCCGCACGGCGCCTCCAGACGATCTTGCCGCGCTTGCGGTCGATCCGCAGCACCAAAAGGCGGTCGTTGGCCTTGTCAACCGAAGTCAAGAAAACGGCGTCCCCAAACACGATCGGTGTCGATGCCGCCGGCCCCGGGAGGCCGACCGACCAGCGAACATTCTCGGTCTTGGAGAACGTCTCCGGCAAAGGACCCACCTCGGTCGCGCCATTGGAATGCGGCCCACGCCAATTGGGCCAGTCCTGAGCTCTGGCCGTCACGAGGCCGCCACAAAGCAGGGCCAACACCAGGATCTGGACGACTCGCGCGCTTCCCATCGTGCTCAACCCCTATTCCCGTCGTGGTCGCTGGAGCGCCGCGATCTCGGCCGACACGGCGATCGCTTCGGGGCTTCCAACATTGCCAATGAGGAGATCCACCAGGCCCAGTCGGTGAGCGGCGTCTCGCGCGAGCGCGCCAAAGTGAAAGTCCGGGTCGTAGAACGCGCGCACGAGCGAGAGAAATCGGTCGAAAGCGAGTTCGTAGTCCTTTGCGAAGCCGGCGAAATCGGGAGCGGTGCCGTTGCCATGCGACGCGGCCGACAGCGCCTCGTTCACGGCTGCGGCACCCAGCTCGGCCGAGTGGAGGCTCAGGAACAATCCCGTCGAGTAGATCGGATCCATGAAGCCGAGCGCGTCTCCGACGAGCAACCAGCCCGGTCCGCCGGCTCGCTGTGCGCGATACGAGAAGTCGCGTTCGACGCGAACGTCGCCAATGCGCTCGGCGTCGACCAGACGTTGGCTCAGCTCATCGCTGCGCGCGATCGCCGCTCGCAGGATGTCGGTCGGCGAGCCTTCGGCATCCGCGATCTCGCGTGCGCTCGCGACCAGTCCGATGCTGGCCCGACCCGGCAGCGGAATGAACCAGAGCCATGAACTCTTGGTGATGCGATAAATGAGGGTCGAACCGGCGTCGATGCCGTGATCGAACTTGGCATTGCGATAGTGCGCGTAGATCGCGGCATTCTCGAGCCCGCCAACGAGCCGCCGACCACCGAGGCGGCGCGCCAACACACCGTTCTGGCCAGACGCGTCGACCACCACACGAGCCGACACGGTCACCTCGTCGCCGTTGGTCGCCTCGGCAGGACGATAGACGATCGCACCCACGCGATCTCCCTCGCATTCGACCCTGGTCACGCGGACACCCGTCGACACATCGACACCGGCGTCGCGAGCGTTCTCGAGCAGCAGGGCATCGAAATCGCCGCGCAAGACCTGCCAGGTCTGATGCAACCGTGGGTCCTTGGTCTCCGAAAAGTAGAACGGACGGCTACCGCCCTTCTCGGTGAAGAACTGCACGCCACGCTTCTGCGGAAAGCCAAGCCCGTCCAGGGCGTCGAGCACGCCGAGGCGCGACAGCGTCAGGTTGACCGCAGGCACCAGCGACTCGCCGATGTGAAAGCGCGGGAACGTGGAGCGCTCGAAGAGCGCGACATCATGGCCGGCTTGGGCGACGAACGCACCCAAGGCGGCGCCAGCTGGGCCACCGCCGATAATCGCTACATCGCAGCTCCGCGTCACTCGTGCACTCCTGTCGTGGCCTGTTCGCGTCCTCACCCAAACGCGCTCCAGAGCGCGACCATACGAAGCAGCCCAGGGATCTGCGAGCCCAGAGATCTACGAGCCCAGAGACTTCTCCCGCCGAACGGGCATGTCGGTCGGCAACCAGGAGTGTAGGATCGATGGTGGCATGTCGAATCCAGAACCAGCGGCCCCGGAGCAAACGACGGTCGGCAACTACTTCATCGCAAACTATCCACCGTTTTCGTTTTGGCGCGCGGACCAGACGCACCTCGTCCCGAAGCAACTCGCATCCGAACCACCGCCAGACGTGCCGTTCGGCCTCTACGTGCACATCCCGTTCTGCCGCAAACGCTGCGATTTTTGCTACTTCCGGGTCTACACGGACAAGGACTCACACGCGGTCCGGCGCTACCTCGATGCGGTCATCCGCGAAGTGGCGAGCTTCGCGACCGAGCCATACGTGCGCGGACGCCTGCCTCAGTTCGTCTACTTCGGTGGCGGCACGCCGTCCTATCTTTCGGTCGAACAGCTCGACTACTTGTTCACCGGACTGCAGCACCACATCCCTTGGCAGAACCCAAACGGTCGCGTTCGGGAGGTCACGTTCGAATGCGAGCCCGGCACGTTACAGCCAAAAAAAATCGCCTGGCTGCGTGAGGCGGGCGTCACGCGGCTGAGTCTCGGCGTCGAGAACTTCAACCCCGACATTCTCGAACTCAACAACCGCGCGCACCGAGCCAAGGAAATCCACACCGCCTACGAATATGCGCGCAGCATCGGGTTCCCGCAGATCAACATCGACCTCATCGCCGGGATGCTTGGCGAAACGGACGAAAACTGGGCCGACTGCATCACCAAGACGCGCGAGCTGGCTCCCGACAGCGTGACGATCTACCAGATGGAGATCCCCTACAACACGACCGTCTATCGACGAATGAAGGACCGCGGCACGCGTGTAGCACCGGTCGCCGACTGGGACACGAAGCGGCGCTGGCTCGACGCGGCGTTCCGCGACCTGGAGCGTGATGGCTATCACGTCGGCAGCGCGCACACCGCCGCCAAGGCCAACGTCGAGTTTCTCTATCGCGACGGCCTTTGGTGTGGGGCTGACCTCCTCGGCGTCGGTGTGGCGTCGTTCTCACACCTCGGCGGGCTGCACTTCCAAAACAAACACGACTTCGATCCGTACATCGCCGCGGTCGAAGGCGGCGCGCTGCCGGTGCACCGCGCGCTGCGGATCAGCGACGACGAACGCCTGGTCCGCGAGTTCGTCCTGCAGCTCAAGTTCGGCGCATTGGATCTCCAGGGCTTCCGCGACAAGTTCGGAGTCGACCCGCTCGAACGCTTTGCCGAGCCGCTCGCCAAGCACGCGCAGACGGGCATGCTCAAGATGTCGCACGATCGAATCGAACTCACCCGCCAAGGACTCCTGCAAGCCGACAGTCTGCTGCCTGAGTTCTTTCGGGAAGAACACCGCGCCGCACGCTACGCCTGAAACACGATGGCCTACGAGTTCCGCCAGCGCCGCATGGTCGAGTTCGCCGAGACCGACATGGCAGGCATCCTGCACTTCGCCAACTACTTTCGGTATATGGAAGAAGTCGAACACGCGTTCTTCCGTTCGCTCGGGTTGAGCGTGCACTCCGGCAGAGCACACCCCGAGACCGGCATCACCTATGGTTGGGCGCGTGGTAAGGCCGAATGCTCCTACCATGCACCGCTGCGTTATGAGGACACGGTCGAACTGCACATCCTAGTGCGCGAGAAGCGCGCCAAATCGATTCGCTACGAGATCCGCTTTCTCAAGGACAACACAGAAGTAGCGCGTGGCAACGTAGTCGCGGTGTGCGTAGCGTTACCGCGCGCGGGCGAAAGAATGCGCGCAACGACGATGCCAGCGGAGGTTCGGGCCGCCCTGGACGAAGCGCCGGCCGCGCCAGGATAGGACAGCACCGCCGGCGGGTCGCCGGTGCCATGACCAAGCGCTATGGCTCAAAACCATGCGCAGTAAAGCCACCGTCCACGGCGATGCACTGACCGGTGACGAACGACGCGGCTGGCAAGCAGAGGAACGCGACCACGCTGGCCACTTCGTGCGGCTCGGCGACACGACCGAGCGGGGTACGCTCGACGACACGCGCGTGATAGTCGGGGTCACGGAGCACGTCTTCTACGAGCGGCGTGCGCGTATACCACGGTGCAACGGCATTGACGAGGATGCCGTCGTCGGCCCACTCGATCGCGAGCGTCTTGGTCATTTGGTTGAGCGCTGCCTTGGTCATGGCATAGGGGGTACCCGTGCGCGTGCTCGTCATCCCGGCGACCGATGAGATGTTGACAATGCGCGCACCGTCCGCGGCGCGAAGCGCAGCATGGAGCATGCGGCTCAGGTGAAACGCCGACAGCAGATTCGTCTGCAGAATCGCATCGACTTCGTGGTCCGTGTAGGCGAGCGCGGGCCTGCGTTGATTGGTCCCGACGTTGTTGACCAAGCAGTGCAACGGTCGGCCCGTCGAAGCGACCCAATCGCGGACGCTCTCGCGACCGGCCTCGGTCGCAACATCCGCCGCAAGTCCCGCGACGAGGCTACCTGTGCGGCACTTGGACTCGGCGAGCTCGTCCACATCGGCGCGTGTGCGCGCGATTGCGACCACCTCGGCCCCGAGCGCCAGGACCTCATCGACGATCGCCCGGCCAATCCCGCGCGTCGCGCCAGTCACCAGCACGCGCCGCCCGGCCAAACTCCAACGTTGTGATGTCGCTTCTCCAGGATTCATTTGGCTCGCTGCACACAGTAGAGGAACTTCTCGCCGCGTAAGAACAGCGCCTTTCCCACGACCGCGGCCGATGCACTGAACCGATCCTCGAGCGTGTTCTTTGCCAGTAGCTCGACATCCTTCCCTTCGACATGACTCAGCACGACCGTCGTACCGTCACGGTCCGTGACGTAGACACGCCCACCGGCACCAACCGGTGACGCGTAGATGTCGTAGAGCGGCAGTCGAAATGGCCCGGACGGCGCTTTGCCCGTCTCGACGTCGACCCGCGACAACACGCCTTGGTAGTGCCCGAGGAAGTAGAGCCACCTGCCGTAGAGCAGCGGCGACGGAACGTAGGGCGTGCCGCGTTTGCGCGTCCACACGACGTTCTTCGAGCCGGTGATGTCGCCTTTCGCTCCGGCCAATCGGATCGCCAGCATGACACGCTTCTCGTAGCTGCTCGCAAGAACGACGAGCCCCTGGCCCGCCACGGGCGAAGCCACGATGTTGTGGGACATCCCACCGCACTCCCAAACCACCTCGCCAGTCCGCAGGTCATAGGCACGCACGCGCTTGGTTCCCGCGAGGATCACCTGTGCCTTGCCCGCGTGCTCGACAACGATCGGGCTCGACCAGGACGAAGGCTCGTCGCGCGCCATCCGCCAACGCTGCTTGCCAGTCTTGGCGTCCAGCGCGACCACGAAGGAATCGCCCTCGTGGTCCCACGGGATCACAAGGACGCCCGCGTGCAGCACCGGCGAGCTGCCCTCGCCATGCCCGTGCTTGGGGCGCATGTCGCCGAGGTCGAGCTGCCAGAGCAACTTGCCATCAAAGTCGAGGCAGTACAGGCCATTCGATCCAAAGAACGCAAACACGCGCTCGCCGTCGGTCACCGGTGACTGGGACGCGAGCGTCGCCGTCTTGTGCGCGCCCATGGGCGGCAGTCCCTTGCGTACCGACCGGAGCCACAGCGTCTTGCCGGTGCGCCGATCGATGGCAATCACTGCGAAGTTTTGGCGCCGCGTCACGAGCGCGTTGTCGTGCGCGCCGGGCGCGTCGTCAGGCACGGGCTCGACAGCCTCGCCATACGGAATGGCCGCGGTAAGAAACACGTGGTCCCCCCAGACGATCGGCGTCGAGTGGCCGGCGCCGGGGATGGCAACCTTCCAACGAATGTTCTTCTCTTCGCTCCATTCGATCGGTGGATCAGCGTCGGGAGCAACTCCGGTGGCCAATGGCCCACGCCACCCAGGCCAGGAAGGCATGCGCGGAAGCTCCGGGTGCTCGGCACCCTGCTGCGCCGAGGCCGCTGCAACGAGAACAAATGCAACCAAGAGTGTGCGTGAAGGGTTCGGCATGATGCTTGGTCCGAGCCGAGCTCTGGACCAACTCATCCTACCGCGGCCGTGCGACCGAGCGCTCTCGATTGACCTCGATCAGCGCATGGACCGCCCAAGGTTTCGAGAGCAGCTTGGTCGCGAAGCCGGCCGCGGCGAGTTCGCGTAGGAGCGGCGCGCTGCCGCGACCGAGGACCAGCGCGTGCGACGCCGGCGTGGCGCCCGCGCCCGCCAGGAGTTCCCGCAACGGCCGCGCGTCCACGCCGCGCGCCTGGGCGTAGGTCGGCAACGCGTAGACGTCGTAGACTCCGACAAACAGCGGCAACGCCCGTCGAGCTACGCTGTCGATGCGCGCACTCGGCGCGTAGCCCACGATGTAGTAGGCATCCGTGAGGCCCTGTCGCACGCGGCCCGCGGTGTTCGCCAACCGAATGCGCTGATCCCGCATCCGAATCGCCAGGAGCGCGCCGCCGACAAGCACGACGACCGCGATCCCGGCAACGCGCGCCGAACGGCGGCAAGCGAGCGGCCGCAACGCCACCGCGATCAGCATAGCCACGACGGGCAGCAGCCCGAAGAAGACGCGTTGGAACGGGACGTCGCCACGGACAAAGCTCGCAACGAACGGTGCAACGAGAGCACACGCGAGCAGGCCGATGGTGCCACGCACCGCGGGCGCACGACAGGCCAGGAGCACGACGATCGCGAGCCACGGCGCCGCCATGGCAAACCCAACGAAGACCGCGGGCATCGTCTCGGTAACGGTGGCCCAGCGAAACGGCCCACGCGACGCCAGACCTGGATAGCTGGCGATCGCCGGCAGGATCGGCGCCATCACAAGGAGCGCGAGCGCCAGGCCACCGAAGCTCGCGGCAAGGAGCTTGCGCGCGCGACAGCGTCGCTGGGCCAGCACACCGAGCGGCGTCACCAGGCCAAGCAAGACGTAGCCATTGGCCGGCGTCGTCCACAAGGCGAGTGCAACGGACAACCCAACGACAATCGCGTCACGCAAGCGCCCCGTCTGCAAGTGCCGGACGCCATGCGCAAGGCATGCACAGAGCGCAAGGAGCGACAGGGAATAGCCACGCGCCTGCGTGGCAAAATGCAGAAACGGCAGCGAGCCGGCGGCAAACGCCAACGCCACGAGGGCCAGACGGCTCCCGGCCAGGAGGGTGGCGGCTCGATACACGTATGCCAGTGCGCCCAGCGAAAAGAGCACGGGCAGAATCCGGAGTTTCCAGGGAGCCGACAGCACTTCGACCGTCGAATGGACGCCGAGCAGGTCAAGCCAGAGCTTGCAGCACACGTGCCAGAACACGTGCTGGTTCGGCGTTTGCCATTCGAACAACACGCGCCCCCAGTCCACGAAAACTGAGTGATCGAGTCCCCAGAGTTCGTCGTACCAGAGATCCCGCGTGAGCGCGTCGGGTAGACCGAGCGCGAAGGGCAGGAGCGCGATCGCTAGGAGGAGAAGCCGCACGCTGTGTTATCGGCGCGACGGCGGCTCTCACTTGCGCGCGCTACCGTCCGCGACGCTGACCACGAGCCGATCGCCCAGCCCGTTCATAGGCGGGCGGCTCCAGCGCTTCCGGCGCAAGCCCGTCGAGTGCGTCCTGGAGCCGGCGCACGAGCGGAACAAGCTTCGCTTCCGACAGTCTCGCGCGCAGCATCTTGGCCGTGTCCACGGCTCTGAGGTTCAGGCCGTCGAGTGTGCCAGCGGACCGAGGGCTCTTTCGGAAGGCGGCCAGGATCTGCTCCAGCGACGACTCGAGGTCCCCCTGTTCGAGCGCGATGCGCGCGCGGCCTGCCATCGCGATGGCAATGTAGTGGTCGGAACTGGCTTTGCTGCTCGGGTTCGAAACCATCGCGCGCTCATAGTGGGCGATGGCGCGATCATACGCCCCGAGCGCGCGCGCCGGGTTACCCGCACGCCGATGGAACTCGGCTGCGACGATCGAGGCGTAGCCGGCAAACCACTCCAGGTTGCCCGTCCTGGTCGCCGCGGCAAGCATCGCCGTATAGGCCGGCTCCAGCCCCGCGACCCCTTTCTCGGCGAGGATCTTGGCACGCAGTCGATCGTGCAGGACCCACGAGTCGGGGTAGCGCCGAAGGCCGGCACCGAGGCAGCGCGCGGCCTGACCGGCGGCGCCGAGCCAGCGCAGGAAATCATAGTGCGAGACTACGTGCGTTGCGGTCCCAAACGGATGCTTGGCCAGAATCGCGTAGGCGGAATGGACGTCGCTCAAGAGCTGAGGAGACCATGCTTCGTGTGCCAGCACGGCCCGCGTGATCCGCCGCTGGCGACCATAAGCAAAGATCTGCAATGCCTCCATCGCGATGCGGCTCGTTGCGCCGGGTTGCATGCTCGCGACGGCGGCGTCGGCGCGCCGCTCGGCCTCATGAGAGTCGCCTAGGTGCTCGGCGATGACGGCCAGGACGGCGTCGACACGCCAACCTTTGGCCCCCAACCGCTCGGCCTCGAGCGCGGCTCGGCGCGCATCCTGGAAGACGAGCTGCGCGTAGTTCCGCACCGAACGAATGCCCGATCGCAGCCGCGGCTTCGTTCGCGAGGCCGCCGCTGGATCGATGGCGAGCTCGACCGACGCCTCGGCCAGCGCAAGCTTGGCCTCTGCATCCTTAGGGCGCGCGGCAGCGACGGCTTCGGACTTCTCGACCGCTCGCGCGAGTGTGGCGTGGACCTTCGGTGCGGGATACTCGGCTCCGGCGAGCGGCGTCGCCCACTCCTCGACATCGAGCGTGCTCTTACCGCGCCCGAGGCCGCGATGCACGGTCGCGAGGCGCCGCGCTTTCGCCGACGACGAGCCCAGGCGGGCAAGCGCGCGGACCAGAGCCTCGCGCTCGCCACTCGCCATGGGGACGCGCAGCGCCTCGTTGATCACATCCACGGCCTCGGGCGAATCCGCTTGAGCAAGCGCCGCCCGCGCAAGCCGACTCATCTGCTCGTCGAAACCAAAGATAGCGAGGCGTAGCAAATCGATCGGCGCCGCTTCCTTGTGCGCCTTGGCGGCCTCGAGCAGCTGCCTTCTGAGCCTGCCGTTGCCCCGCAGGTAGGCCTTCTCTACCGCAGCGCGATCCTGACTGTCACGACTCGCGACACGCTCGAGGATCGGCCGATCGCCGCGCACCACAGGCTTCGGCTTGAGCGCTCGCTTGGCGATGCCGTCTTGGATCGCTTGGAACACCGAGTCCGTGTCCAACGCATAGTAGACGTCATACTGCTCCTTGCCATCGAGCTCGACCATGATATGGCGCGGCGCAATGCGCTTTCCATCGAAGAACTTCCGATAGAGAATCGGCTCGATGGCGATGTGTTCGCCGCACGTGACGCCACCAAACCTCGGACAAGGAATCCGCCGGCCGCGCTCGTCCACATCGCGCGGAGTGTGCCGATACACCGATGCAATGACATTGACGTACGGCTCATAGAGCTTGGCCTTCTCCGGATCCCGGTAGCGAATCCCAGCGAAGTGCTCGCTGGCAATCTCGCCATCCATGTTGACGCAGATCAAGATCGGCTTGCCGGTGGCCTTCGACACCGCGAGCGCGTCGTCCCAGGTCCGCTGCCACTCGATCAGGACCGGCCGCTTCCAGTCCGCGGCCGTCGGCGCCGGCCACATGGCCTCGCGACTCGTCTGTTGGGCCGACAGCGACACCGCGACAAGAGCCGCGAATACGACGCACCTGTATCGAGCCAGCATCCTCATAGCAAGAATGGCTGCGACACGCCTTGCTTGGAACACGTCTCTACTGGACATCTTGGTTCTTGAGCCAGGTCTCGTCGGGATGGTCGGCGCCGAGCTTGACGGTGTACTTGCCTGGCGCGAAGACGGGTGGACGCCACCCCTTGCCGGCGCGGACCGTATAGAGCATTTCTTGGTCGGAGTTGCGCACGACCTGGACGACGCCGGCCTTCGGGAGCGCGGGCAGCCGAGCGTAGATCTTGCGGCCGTCGTTGTCTGCCAATCGAATCTCGATCGGCCAACCGGGGTATTGCGCCTTGTCCCCGTCTGCCACATTGCAGAAGCGGGGCCAGCACTCAATCCTAGCTGTGCCAGCCGGCTTGTCGAAGCGCACGACCCCATAGCCATCGCCGCGTTGCTTTTCATTGCGAACGTTCTTCGGATTGGCATAGGCAATCATGCTGATGGGATTGCCCAATCCGTCGCGGTAGTCGCCGGTCCACGGCAACGGACTCCCGACGACTGGATTGGGCCCTGGCTTCTCGTCGAGGGGATGCCACCAACGACCATAGATCGTATTGACGATGGCCGGCACGGTAAACGCGTAGGGCCCGTCGCGAAACCCATCGATGCCATGCTTCAGGAAGACCGCCAGGTGCTGATCGCCACAGATGTGCAGAGCCCGTGCCCGTCGGATCGCGCGCAACGCCTTATTGCGTCCGGTCTGCGGCCAAGCATTGGAGTCGAGATCCGCCAGCACCCGCGCATTTTTCCTGCCGTGCATGTGCACGGCGCCACAGAACGCCGTCTGCGAGAGCACGACTTTGAGATCGGCGCCAGTCCAGTCCTCGCTCCAGGCGCGCAGGAAATGGAGTTGGCGTTCACCGAGCAGCACGAGCCCCTTGACGTCGATGGCCTTGCGATCGTAGCTAGGGTCGATGATGTGATCGGGACGCCGGCGCATCTTGGGAACCTTGCCCTGCCGGCCGCTCTTCCACTTACGATCCTCGAGGATCGCAAAGTCGACGCCACCGACACGCAGCCTCGTATAGTAGACGTGAATCCCCCGCTTCACCGGCGTCGGATCGTACGGATCGGGGAGATGCCAAGTCTGCTGGCGCTGCACCATATTCACGTAGGCCGGGGGATAGAAGTAGCCGCCGGACGGCCCGGCCGCGTTGGTCGCTTTCTTGCCGTCTTCGCCCCAGAGATTCGCCTGGCCGACGTCGTGATCGTCCGGAATGCAGATGACCGGTCGATCGCGTAGGACCTCGCGAAACCGCACGCCAAACTGGATCCAACCGGCCGTGTGCTGCGTGTGGTGGTAGGTCTGGTCCCCCGCGAAAAAGAGTAGGTCCGGATCCTGCCGTTTTAGGTTGCGAACGATATTGGGACGCAGGCCCGGCGTGCGGCTCGAATCGCACGACAAGACCCCGACGACGAGCTTGCTGCCGGTCGGATCCCGACGCACGAGACCCTCAAACTGGGCCCTTGCCCCGTGGCGCACGCGGTAGCGAACATTTTTGCTGGAGTCCCAGTGCTCGATGCGGAAGTGAGCCGACCAACCAAGCTCGATCACCTTGGCCGTGGCAACCTCGCGCCACGCACCATCGCGCTCGAGCTCGAGCCGAACCTCGCGCGGCTCATCCGGGAGCAGCGGGTAGAGCTGGGCGCTGAGCTTCAACGTGCCCGCATCGTGCGTATACAACGCGAAGGCAACCACCTGGTCGCGTGGCACGTCCATCGGGACGAAGCGCCGATACTGTGCATGCCGGCGCCGGGCCTTCGGATCGTTGCTCTTGGCGTCCACCTCGTCGCGCGCACGCGCGCGACGCGCCTTCTCCCACCACTTCCCGGTCGCCATGCTGTCGAGATTCTTGAAGCGCTTGCCGAACGGATGCTCCTGCGCCACGAGTGGTAGCCCCAAGAGCAAGACGGCGTAACAAACAACACGAGGTGAACCCACAGATTGGCTCCTTTTGCCCGGTAAAGAGCCAAGAATAGCGAGAGACGCGATCGCGATGGGGAATATTGTTGCACGAGCCCTAAGCTCTAAGATCCACGTTGGATCCGATTTCGATTGAGCTCTGCCTTGACCGACACTACGCCTGCCGCCGACCGCATTCACGATCAGAGCGCGTTCCTCCGGGATATCATCCGCGAAGTCGAACGCGTCATCGTCGGACAGCGTGCGGTTCTCGATGGGATGCTCATCGGGCTCCTCGCAGATGGGCATGTTCTGCTCGAAGGCGTCCCCGGGCTGGCGAAATCGCTGGCCGTGCAGTCGTTGGCGACAGCGATCGGTGGCACGTTCCAACGCCTGCAGTTCACACCCGACCTGCTGCCTTCGGACCTTCTTGGCACGCAGATCTACAACCCCAAGACCGGCGACTGGACGATCCGTCGCGGACCGGTGTTCGGCAACTTCATCCTCGCCGACGAGATCAACCGCGCGCCGGCCAAGGTGCAATCGGCGCTGCTCGAGGCCATGCAGGAGCGCCAGGTCACGCTGGCCGGAGTGACGCAACCTTTGCCCAACCCGTTCCTCGTCTTGGCGACCCAAAACCCAATCGAACAGGAGGGAACCTACGCGCTCCCCGAGGCGCAGGTCGACCGCTTCATGCTCAAGATCGTCGTCGACTATCCGAGCAAGGACGAAGAGGATGAGATCATCCTGCGCATGGCAACACACAAGCAGAAGCCAACCGTGCGAACCGTCGCAGACCCGCAGCAACTCCTGGCCATGCGTGAGTTGATGGACGAGGTCTACGTCGATGACCTCGCGCGCGG
>CAYSWE010000071.1:0-13230 GCA_964434515.1 uncultured Phycisphaerales bacterium
GCGAGAGTCGGCCGAGAGAAAGGCCAAGGACTATCTAGACCCGCAGGTTCTGGATTCGATCCGGCGGCTCGATCTACGGGCACGCCTGGTGGTCGAGGGGTTCGTCTCGGGCATGCACGAGTCGCCGTACCGTGGCTTCTCGGTCGAGTTCGCGCAGCACCGGGAGTACGTCCCCGGCGACGACATTCGCTTCGTCGACTGGAAGGTCTTCGCCAAATCGGATCGCATCTACATCAAGGAGTTCGAGGAGGAGACCAACCTCAAAGCACACATCGTGCTCGACCAATCCGAATCCATGACCTACGGCCGCGAGCGCGCCAAGTTCGACTACGCGGCGACGTGTGCGGCTTCGCTCGCCTACCTCATCCAGCAGCAGAGCGATGCCGTGAGCCTGACGCTGTTCGACGAAGAAGTGCGCAGTCAACTGGTGCCGAGCAATAGCCGTGCACAGCTCAACGTCATCCTGCACCGCCTCTCCGAAGCCAAGCCAACGGCCAAGACCAAGATCGGGGCCATCCTGCATCACATGGCCGGGCTGATCTCGACCAAGGGCCTCGTGATCATCATCTCCGACCTGTTCGATGAGGCGGACGAGATCCTGGATGGCCTGCGGCACCTACGGCACCGCGGCCACGACGTCCTGCTGTTCCATATTCTGGATCGGGACGAAGTCGAGTTTCCATTCGACCGAATGACGATGTTCGAAGGGATGGAGTCGCTGCCCGAGCTGCTCGTGGATCCAAAGACGTTGCGCGAGGCCTATCTCAAAGAAGTGGAAGTGTTCGAGCAAACCATTCACCGTGGTTGCCTCGAACAACGCATCGACTACCAAAGGATTGTGACCGACCAGGGTCTGGACGTCGTCTTGACAACGTATCTCGCCAAGCGGTCCGCCCTCGCCAAGGGCAAACGACGCTGATCACCACGCTTTCCGGTCCGTCCGCAAGCGGAGCCTGCCACACGCAATGAGCTTTCTCCACGCTAGCCTGCTCGGACTCGGGGCGCTGTTTGCCGTCCCGTTGATCATCCATCTGCTCAATCGCCGGCGCTATCAGCGGGTGCACTGGGCGGCGATGGAGTTCTTGCTGAGAGCGTACCAGCAGAACAAGCGACGCATACGCCTGGAGAGCTTGCTCCTGCTGCTGCTGCGCTGCGCGATCCCCGTGCTCCTGGCGCTCGCGGTGGCTCGGCCCCGCCTCGCGTCGGGTGTTGCGCTGGATCCGCTGAGTCACCAGGGACCGCATCACATCTTCATTCTCGATCGCTCGTACAGCATGGCCTACCGCGATGCCGGCGGCAGACGCCCATTCGACCAGATGCGACGAGTCGCCAGCACGCTGATCGATCAGATCGCCGCGCGTTCGAACGAGAAAACCAGCTTGATCTACCTGGGCCGCGAGGTGACGACCCCGGTTCGCGGCGATCTCGAGACCGCGCGAGCACAGAAGGCAATCGCGCGGCTCGACGGTACGACCGATGGCATCGCCGACCTCCAAACGGGATTGCAGCAGGCCATCGAGCTGGTCAAGAGCGAGCCCGAGCCGGCACGGATCTACGTGTTCTCCGACTTCCAAGCGCTCACACTCGAGCCGAAAGATCACGCGGCCAAAGTTGCGCTGGCCAAGGAGGGCGCGACGGCTCCGCCACGCGCCGCGGCGACCGGTCACGAGACGGAAAACCAACACGAAGCCGGCGGGAGCCAGCAGTTGGCTGCGGTGCGCGACCTGTGCCAGGATCTCGAAGACCTCGGCGCCAAGGTCCTGTTCTTCCCTGTGACCCCGCGTGCGCCCACGGCGAACACGCAGGTTGTCTCGACGCAGATCGAGCCCGAAAACGTCGTTGCTCGGATCAACTCGACGTTTCGCGCGACCGTCGTGCATCGTGGTCCGAGCACACGGGAAGTCATCGCCAAACTCCGCGTCGACGGCGGCAACGAGCAGACCCGCAGCGTGCGCCTGCGACCCGGCGAGGCGCAGGAGGTTCTGTTCAGTGTGCGCTTCCTCGAAGAGGGTTACCACGCCCTCGAGTTCGAGATCGACGAGGATGGCTTGCCGGTCGACGACAAACGCCGCCACATCGTTCGCGTCCGCGACCGCATCCGCGTCTTGCTCGTCGAGGGGCGCGAAACGGCCTCGGCCGAATCGATCCTGCAGAACTCCTACCTCTACCAGCATCTGCTCGATCCAACCCTGGGCGATGGCGGTGACGAACTCACGGTGTACCAAACGACCGTGGTGGACGAAGACCGCTTTCAGTCCGACCTCAGTTATCTGCGCAACCAGGACCTTGTCCTTTTGCTGGACGTCAGCGCGCTGCGACCGGAAGTCGCCAAGAGCATGGTGGAATTCGTCGAACGCGGCGGCGGCCTGCTGATTGCACCCGGCGCCAACAGCCACGCAGACCTGTACAACGCGCGCCTGTTTGGTGTCAGTGGCGAAGCCGGCCCGCTGCCACTGCGTCTTCTCTCGATCGATGGCTTCCGCGGCACGCTCGGCACGGGCAAGGGAGCTCGAGTCCCCTCGCGCTTCTACAGGCCGCACATCGCCGACGAATCGCTGGAGATCCTTGGGGACTTCCGTGACCGTGAACTCGCCAACCTCCTGGAAGCGATGCCGGTGTATCGATTCTGGGGCACGAGCGCAGAGAACGCCCCGAAGGACACGCAGATCGCCCTGCGCCTGATCAGTCCGGACGGCAGCGATGACGCTGTCCTGTTGGCGACGCGGCGTTTCGGCCTCGGAGAGTGTGCGCTCTTGACATCCGGGCTCTCACTTCGCCCCGATCGTTGGAATCGACTCGACGACCTGGATGCCATTCGCTTTCCGTTGGTCCACTCCATCTGCGCATGGTTGGCCCGCGAGCCAAAGGACAGCATGAATCGCCAGGTCGGCGACCCTTTGACAGCCTGGCTGGGGCATGAGCCCAGCGCACTTGCCATGGTGCGCCCCAACAACCGCGGACGCGTGCCTCTGGCCCTGCCAAAGCGTGCCCCGGCACGCTCCGGCGGCAATGCAGGCTGGAACACCGCTCCCTTCCAAGACACGGCGCACGCAGGGATCTACCGCCTGAGTGTCGAGTTCGTCGAAAAGACCCGCGCCGCCGCCGACTTGTTGTTCGCTGTCAATCCCGACCCCCGCGAGGGCATCTTGGAATACTACACAGCAGACCGGCTCGCCTCGGAGCTCCCGACGGTCACGGTACGTGCGGATCTTGCGATCGAAGTCGGGCAGGCAACCGAGGCGACGTCGTCCGAACTCGGACGGTCTTTCCTCTGGCTGGCGCTCCTCGCAGCGCTTGGCGAATCGGTCCTCGCGACCTTTGTCGGGAGGAAGCGCTGATGGTCGTGCCCCTGATCAGCCTGCTCGCCGCCCTCCAGACGGCCGCTGCCGGAACCTCCCCGAGCGACGGAGTTCTGCAGACGGAATCCTCGCTACGCTGGATCGATGCGCCACCGGCATGGATCACGGGTTTGGTGCTCGTCCCGTTGATCCTGGCTGTCGTTTGGTGGACCTACCGGCGCGAGAGCACCTTGAGCACGCGCCAGCGCACACTGCTCGCAGCTCTGAGGGTCCTCGGAATCGCGGTGATTCTGCTCGCCAGCTTCCGCCCGGCGATCGAGACGACGCGGAATCTCAAGGTGCGAACCGAGATCCACATGCTCGTCGACGACTCAGCCTCCATGGGGAGGCACGACAACTACCAAGCCGACTTGGCCGACGGCCTGCGGGCGAGTCTGGATGCTTCCGCCCCCGACGACCTCAGCGACCTCAGCCGGATCGAGCTCGTGAGTCGCCTGCTCGGTGGCGGCGGAGATGACGCGGCCAGCCACGCCCGAGGTCCGGCCAAGGAGTTCCTCGACAAGCTGAACCAGGACTTCGACATCCGCTGGTTTCGCTTTTGGGATCGCAGCTACCCCATCACGACACTCGACGAGCTTGACGGAAAGGGCGCATCGACCCGCATCGGGGACGTGCTCGACCTCCATCTCGGTAGCCACTCGGTGGACCCAACCAAGCTCGAGGCCGTCGTGCTGGTCACCGATGGGCGCAGCAATGAGGGACTTGCCCCGCGGGAAGGTGTTGCGAGACTGCGCGCGGCCGAAGTGCCGCTGCATATCCTCGGTGTAGGCGACCCGAGCGAAGAACGAAACCTCACCCTGAGCGGCCCACCTGGACCGCAGCAGGTGCTCCAGAACGAAGAAGCCGTGTTTGAGCTGAGCGTGACGGCTCAGGGCCTGGCGCGGAAACCAGGCCAGGAGTTCGATCTGATCCTGCGCTACCAGAAAACCGGCGCGGGCAAGGGCCAGGAAGGGGGGCCGAGAAATGGCGTGACTCTGTCAGCAGCGCCAGTCAGCGCGCCCTTGCCCAACTCGGGCGAGACACGCAAGGTGCTCGTGCGTCACTCCTTCGCCGAGCCCGGCGACTACATTCTGACGTTCGAAGTGCCGCCGCTGCCGGGCGAGACCAACCCGAAGGACAACACGACACGGCGCTATCTACGGGTGGACTCCGATCGCATCCGCGTCCTCTACGTGGAGGACGTGCCGCGGTGGGACTATCGCTACATCACGCGTGCACTCAAGCGGGTGGATCGCAGCATCGGTGTGCAGTGCTGGCAGTTCGACGCCAGCCCGCAGATCCGGCAGGAATCCAGCGAGGACCTGCCGCCGCTCTCGGCGCTGCCACGCACCAAGAGCGAGCTGTTCAAGTACCACGTCATCTTGCTCGGTGACGTCCCGCCCTGGCGACTCGGAGCAACCGAAGAAGCCCGTGCCAAGTGGATCGGCTTGCTCAAGGAGTTTGTCGAACACGGGGGCGGCGTCGGTTTCCTGGCGGGTCCGTCGGCGATGCCCGAGAGCTATCGCGAGACGGCACTCGAGGACCTGCTGCCGGTGGTCATTGGTGACATGTCGGAGGACGCCGTGCCCAACGTTTTGGGCGATCGATTCCGCCCACAGCTCGAGAGTCCCCACGCACCGCACCCGATCACCAAGCTGCGCGACGACATCGACTCGAACAAGCGGCTCTGGGACGACGGCCTGGAAGGGATGGCGTGGTACTACCCCGTGCTGCGAGCCAAGGCCGGCGCCAAGGTGCTCCTGCGCCACCCGCAGGATCAGAACAAGTACGGGCGGCGTGTGCTGGCCGCCCTCGCGCCGTACCCCAAGGGCACGGTGTTCTTCTGCGCGTTCGATGAAACCTGGCGGTGGCGCAATCCCTATGGAGAGCGCTACGTCGACAAGTTCTGGCGCAACGTCGTCCGCGCATTGGCCGAGAACAAGCTGCGCCGGATGGACGATCGGGTCTCCCTGACGGTCGACCACGAGAATCTCGACATCGGCGGGCGCGTGCGGATCGAACTCCAGCTGCTCGATGAGGACTACAACCCAGTGCTTGCCGAGAGCGCCAGGCTGCACCTGCGCGTGCCCTCAGGCAAGCTCCAGAGCATCGTCGTTCCACGCCTGCAGGGGCAGGCCGGCCGGTTTGAGACCGTGTTGCCACTCACCGAGGCGGGCGTGTACTCGCTGCTGCGCTATCGCGACGGCCAACCCCAGGGCAGGGCAATGGCGCGCCAGGATGTCATCGTGCGCATTCCCGAGCGAGAACTCGCACATACGAGCCTTGATCAAGCCGGACTACAAGAACTGGCCAAGGCGGGCGGTGGCCGCTACGCACACATCGCGAATCTGACCACGCTGCTCCCGGGTTTCCGGGGCCGCGGAGCCGGAATCAAGACCGTGGATCGCAAGACACGCGAGATCTGGGATCGGTCCTGGACCGTTCTGCTCGTGTTGCTGTTCTTCACGGTCGAATGGATCCTCAGGAAACGTTGGCGGATGGTATGACTCCCCGGCACGACAAGCTCTGGCGCTCGCGGTGCACCTGGATCGCTGCCACACTCGCGGCGGCCGTCTTGGGGCCGACTCTTCGCGCGCAGAAAACCGGGGGGATCTACAGCCTGATCCGCGACGAGGCGCGCACCTTCCAACTCAAGGAAGCGCGCGGCAGCCTGAGCGCTGGTCGCTCGGCGGAGGCGATCGAACTGTTGCTCGGCATCCTGCGCTGTTCGCCGTCGGCCGTGGCACGCGGTCGTGCGGACAGTTACGTCGGGTTGCGCGAGGCGGCGCGGCTCGACCTCGCCAATCTCCCCACAAAGGCCCGCGCCCTCTACGAGACGCTCGTCGCAAACGAGGTCGGACCACGACTCACCGACGCCACACAGCGTGGCGACATCGCCGCGCTCACACGACTCGCGCTACGCTTCCCGCACACCACACCAACGGTCCACGCACGCGTCGTGGTCGGCGACCGCTTTCTCGAACGTGGGCGCGTGCTCCGGGCACTCCAGCACTACGCACTCGCTGGCTACGGAGAACGGGCATCCATCGAGCTCAACGCCCGGCGTCTACTCTGCCGAGTCCTGCTGGGCCTCGAGATCCATCCCGAGAACGTGACGGGCGACGGCGTGTGGCCGCTCGGAACCGAAAAACTCAGCAAGAGCGAGTGGCTAGGCCGCATCGAGAAGCTCCACGGCGCGGGCTATCCGCCGGCCCTGTGGCCGGCCTTCGGTGGCGGCCTCGACGGCACGCGCCTGGCGCAGGAACCGGTCGACGCGCGCGAACGACACTGGAGCGAGAGCATCCTCGACCTAGATCCCGC
Organism: uncultured Phycisphaerales bacterium; assembly: GCA_964434515.1. Taxonomy (GTDB): domain Bacteria; phylum Planctomycetota; class UBA1135; order UBA1135; genus CAYSWE01. Next base: position 6,660 of record CAYSWE010000071.1, read on the forward strand.
ACGTCGCGCTGCGCCACTCAACATGCACGCAGTCGCCGATGGACGCCGGGTGTTCGTCAGCACCGGGATGAAACTCTACGCCTTCGACCTGCTCACCGGCGACGCCAAGAAGTCGTGGACCTCACCCAGCTACATGGAGGACATCGAGGATCTGCAGCAGCGCGATCAGTACACGGTCAGCCTGAGCCCCCACCAAGTGCACGCCGCGGCGCTCGGCAAAGACACCGTGGTCGCATCCCTGCAAGTCCCCGTTGCACCCGAGGTGGCCAAGGAGAACCAGCGCTTCAACCACATCCCCATCATGCGGCGTCTGCCCGTGCGTCGACTGCACGCCTTCGAAAAAGAGTCCGGCAAGCTCATCTGGAGCCACTATGAGCCCGGACGCGCGCACACCAGTCTCAAGAGCGCGGCGCTCGACGTTAGCGGCCCGCCACTGGTGGTCGACGATACCGTCTATGTTCCCACGCAGAGCCAGCTCGGAACCATCGCATTCTACTTGAGCGCCTTCGACCTTCGGACTGGCGCGCTTCGTTGGCAAACGCTGATTTGTAGCTCCCAGACCGAAGTCAACATGTTTGGCAATGTGTTTCAGGAGTTTGCCGCGGGCCCGCTCGCGTATGACAATGGGATGCTCTACGGCACGACCAACCTGGGGCTGGCCTATTCGATCCGCGCGGATGACGGCGCCATTCGCTGGTTGCAAGGCTATCCGATCATTCCCATTCCGCCGGCGCGCATGCGCGAGCTCCTGCGCCGGCTCTATTGGGCCAACAACGCCCCCGTCGTCAGCAATGGCAGAGTGGTACTGACGCCGATCGACTCCGAGGACGCCCTCTGCCTCGACACCAAGACCGGAACCGTCGTTTGGCGCCTGCACCACCGCGTCGGGGACCCGACCCACCCGCGCCGACGCTATGAGTTGCGCTGGCTGCTTGGCGTGCGGGATGGCGAAGCTTGGTTCTCGGGTCAATGCATCGTCGCTCGCCCGCTCGGCCGCGGCGCTCCCCGTATCGTCGCGACCCCACTCGAACTGGGGCAATCCAATGAGGGTGACCACCCGCTCCGCATTCCGCGCCCACTGCTCACCCAAAACGGGCTGATCTACCTGTCGAGCACGGGTGGGCTCATGGAACTCGACAAGGAGGGCCGCCCACGCGTCGAGGAGCGACGGGTTCTTGACGAGGAAGAAGTCGGCAACCTGTGTTGCTCCAATGGCGTGCTCGTGTCGGTGCGGCCACGGAGCGTGCATGCATACTATTCGCTGTCCCGCTTGCTGTCGCGCGCCCGCAACGACGCCCAACGGCATCCGGCCGACCCCAAGCCGGCGCTGGCCTATGCGGAACTCCTCGCGGCGCGCCCCAACCCGGACCTGACGACCGAAGGCCTACGCAAATCGACCCACATGTTTCGCCGAGTCCTCGGGCTCTGCGAGAAGTCCGGACGCGGCGGAAGCTCACCGCTGTGCCTGCGGGCGAAGGCCGGGCTGTTTCATCGCTTGACCGCCCTCGGCGGAGCACAGGAGCTGTCCAAGCCCGAGGCCGCCAAGGCCAGTCGTCGGGAAGCCATGGCCCTCGGGCGAGAACTCTACGCCGGCGGCGTGCTCTTGGAACGAGACCTCATACGGTTCTACCTAGCACTGCTGCGTGCCTACGAGTTCGACGAGCCCGAGCTACGCGACGAGATCCTGACACACCTCGAACAGGAGCATGGCACGACGTTCTACGGCTTTAGCGGCGGGCGACGCACCAGCGTGGGACTCTTCGTCCTGCTCCAGCGCCTGCGCGCGGCACCCGCCGATAGAGTTCCAGGCCGACGGCTTGCCTTGCTACGCCGGATTCTCGTCGAACACAGTGGTGACGAGATTCCCCAGCGTGACGCATCGCCAGTGCGCGGTCGTGAGTTCGCGATGCGCGAGATCACCCGACTGCTCAAGCAGCGCGGCCGAAAAGTCTACGCTCCATTCGAACAGGAAGCGTCGGCGTTGCTGACTTCGGCCCAAGAAGATCCATCGCGCCTCCGACTCATCCTCGAGCAATACCCGTGCAGTCAGACTGCCATGACGGCGCTCGTACGCCTCGCAGTCGTGGCCGCCGACCGGGGCGAGTTGGCCGAAACGCTGCGGGCTTACGCCTTTGCCGCACAACGACTCCCCAAACTGCCCACCGAGCTACGCGACGCCGTAGCCCGCGCTGCCGGCGCTGCCGGCAATCTGCGCCTTGCGGCCAGCCTCGACCAGTCGCGCCCACGTCCCGGCGAGATCTTGGTCCTAGAAGAACGGCTAGCGAGCGCCCCCACCGAACAGTTGCAGCACAGCACAGGACTGTCGACCAGCAAGTTCCCCAAGACACTCACGCCGACACGAATCTCCGGCTTCGTCGATCGGGCGGGTCCGCACGACGCCAAGCTTCCGCTCTTGTTGCTACGCAATCCGAGCCTGTATGCGTTCCTCCCAAAAGATCTGCGTCCGAGCACCGGCAACGCCGCCCCCAGCCTCGAGGCTCGCCGGCCGGACTACAGGAAGTTCTATGACCCGCCGTTCGGCCGGCTCGACGCGGTTCTTTGCGGAACCACCCTCGTGCTACCCGGCGAACGCAGCGTGCGTGGGATTTCGCTCGTGGATGGAGAGTTGCTCTGGACACTCCACGCCAACCCCGACAGTGAGGCCGACGCAAGCCAAACGTTCGTCCTGGGCGGGGCACTCGCCTCCGGGCTTTACGTTGTGTGTCGCGCCGCCGTCGACTTCAGCAAGCGCAGCTCGATCGAGGTGCTCGGCATCGAGCCGCTTACCGGCATCGAGATCTTCCGACGACGCCTGCAAGCAGACCGCCCGCCTTCGCTGTCGAATGGTTGGTTGTTCCAACATCGTGAGCACGGCGATGCGACGCGACTCGTGCTGCTGGACGGGTTGACCGGGAAGGACAGCGATTTCATCGTGTTGGGCGGGCGCGGACGCCCGCAGATCAGCATGTACGCATCGCGCCACGTGCTGGTCACCGCGACGGAGGTCTTTCTGTTGGCCCCGATCGAAGCAGCCGCCGAGGCAACCGATGCCGGGCTGTACTGCTTCGCGCGCAGGCGCTCTGCGACGCAGCGTAGCGGAAGCCAGCGGTGGCATCTCCGGACAGACAAGCTGCGGGACCGCGACAACTTCTTGGTATCGGGCAGCGAGGTCTTGCTGACGGTCGGCTTCGATCTCCCCAGCCTCGGCAGGATGTACCGCATCGATCGCGACAGCGGACGCGTCCGCCGCAAGATCGCCTGTGGGTACAATGCCCAGTTGCCGCGCTTTCCCTACGGCGTCGACGCCACCATCCAGGAAGCCGGACCACTGCTGGTCGTTGGCGAGGATGAGCATCGGTTCGCCCGCCTCACCCTCCTCAACTCGCGACCCGGCAGCGAATCGTGGAGCATCAAGCTCTCGCACGAACAGCTGAGCCTGCCACTCGCGGATGACTTCCCCCGGCCGCTCTATTCGGATCACTACCTGGTCCTGAGCCAGCCGATCGAACGCGGGCGAGGCAGGTACCTGAATGTGTTCTTGTTCGACCTCCAGTCCGGCCGCCTGCGCCCCGCTCCAGCACTGCGAATGAAGCCCTGGCACGAACCGTCCCACGTCGCCGCATGGAATGGATTCCTCGTAATCCGCAGCGCCGGCAACGGCTGGGTTTTCGGCGGTATGATCAAGAGGGCGCCAGCGGGCGTCCAGCAAGGGAGCCGCGGGTCCGGGAAGGGTCTACCAGGAGGGAAACGAAGATGAGCCGAACACGAACAGCCGAGGCGCGGCGAGTCGGATTCCGCCGCCCGAGGCTCGCGCGGACCGCGAAGCTCGTTTGCTTGGCCGCCGGGCTGACAACGACTCTCGCGGCGCAGAGGGCGGTGTCGGCTCATCCCGGGCGCGACCTCGGCCAGCGAGCCGCCATCAAGGAGGCAACCAAGGCCGGGCTCGAGTTCCTTGCGGCCACGCAATCGAAAGCAGGCTATTGGACGGCGAACGTCGGTTACAAGGTCAACGCCAACTATCGCGTCACGTCGCCAAACGCGGCGCACGTCGGAATCACCGCGCTGGCGCTCATGGCTTACCTGGCTTGCGGCGAGATTCCCGGGCGCGGCAAGTATGGCGAGGTCGTCGGCCGCGCGGTCGACTACATCGTCAGCTGCACCAAAGAGAACGGCTACCTGACGGACAACGGCACGCGCATGTACAGCCATGCCTTCGCAACGCTGGCGCTCGCCGAGGTCTACGGGATGTCCACACGCAAGGACGTCCGCGAGGCGCTACAGAAGAGCGTCAACCTCATTTCCGACAGCCAGAATCGAGAGGGTGGTTGGCGCTACAAGCCGTTCGCCCAGGAGTCCGACATGTCGATCACGGTCTGCCAGGTCATGGCACTCCGGGCGGCTCGCAACTCGGGGATCTATGTGGCCCGCAACGTCATCGAAGACGCTGTAAAGTATGTGCGCGAGAGCGCACGCCGCCCCGACGACCCCGACTACTGGCGCAACATTCGGAACCACAAACTCGGACTGTTCAACACCGGCGTCTTTCTGTACCAGAAGCGTCCCGACGCACGAGCCAGCTTCCCGCTGACCGCGGCGGGCGTAACCACTCTGTTCGGCGCCGGGATCTATGAAGACCCGCTGATCGACCGTGGCTTGGACTTCCTGCTCGACAAGCTGCACGACTACAACCACGCGTTCAAGTCGCACTACTTCTTCTTCTACGGCAACTACTACGCAGTGCAGGCGTTCTACATCGCCGGCGGCGCCCGGTGGAGAAAATACTACGACGAGGTGAGCAACTTCCTTCTGGATCGACAAGACGCGCGCAATGGATCATGGTCCTGCCGCGTCGGCCCGGGACAGAACTTCGCGACTGCGGTGGCGACTCTGATTCTGGCGATTCCGTATCAGTATCTACCGATCTTCCAGCGTTGAGGAGTCGAGGTTGTCCTTCCGAGCGAATAGGCGAAGCTGAAACATGTCAGGCACCACACTGCCCCCAAGGATTGCGAATAGACTCCAGGGTCTGCTCGGTCGGCTACGCCGACGCTTCCTTCTGCATGGCATGGGTTGGCTCCTTGCGGCCACGTGCGCAACGCTGCTAGCGCACTACGCGCTCGACCGCCTCCTGGTCCTGCCGCGCCTCGTGCGCATTGCGCTATCGCTCGGTGTCTTCGCGTTCCTGCTCGTTGGACTGCGCCGGCGGATCTTGTATCCGCTCATGCGAGCCTTCACCAACGACGACATGGCGCTGCTCGTCGAACGCGGCTACCCCAAGCTCCAGCAAGAGCTGATCTCCGCGGTCCAGCTCGACGCCGACGCCGCGCGCGGCGACTCGCCCGAGCTGATCCTCGCCACGCAGCAGCGCGCGGAGGACGACATCGGCAGGCTCGATTTCGGACAGCTCATGCGGCCGCGGCGCACGATTCGCGTTTGGTCGATCGCTGCGGGGCTTTCGGCGGTCTTCGTCGGTTGCGCGCTACTCGCCCCCGCGAGTTTCGGGGTGTGGACGCAGCGATTCTTTGGCGCGAACGTGCGCTACCCACGCAAGACGTTCCTGACGCTCGTAGTCCCCGAGGGCCAAGGGAACTTCCGCATCGTTCGCCCCGAGGATTCGTCGACGGACGATCGCTCGTCCCCCATTCTCGTCGACCTGGCACGCGGCGCGGACCTACCGATCAACGTGGACGTCGAAGGCACTGTGCCGGCGACGGTCGACCTCGAGATCACGACGCTGTCGGAGGGCGCATCGACACGATCGCAGCCGATGGCACGTCGAGGAGCATCGCATTTCCGCTGGGTGCTTCGGCGCATTCTCAGTCCGGTTCGACTCCAAGCGATCGGCGGCGACGATCCAGGCACGCGGATCGTCGAAGTGCGCGTCCTCAACCCGCCGGCGATCACCGGTCTTTCTGTGGCGATCGAACCGCCGGCCTACACGAGGCGACCGCGGTCGACTCAAGATGGAGGTCTCGTCGAAGCGCTACCTGGCAGCCAAATCGACGTGCGGTTTTCGGCAACGGAGCCTCTCCGGTCGGCGACACTCCAGTTTCAAGAGAGCGGTCTCGAGTTGCAGGCTGTGGTCGCCGAGAGTGGCCTGGATGGCGGTGCCCCAGGAGGGCAGTGGATCGCGCACTTCGCCATGCCCGACAAGCCGGACCGCTATCGCATTCACGCGATTGCAAGAAACGGTCTCAAGGAAAACTCGCCGGGCCTGCACAGCGTTGTCCCGACCCCCGACCGCAAGCCGTCCGTGCGACTATTCACGCCCGGACCGAGCCTGGAGGCACTGACTCCGGGCGCTGCGTTTCCGCTGCGTTTCACGGTCACGGATGACTACGGCCTCACGCGCATCGAACTGGGCGCGCGTGTCGGGACGCAGGGAGAGGAGAACCGGCGAGTCCTGTTCACGGCCTTGACCAAAGGCAAAGGCTTGACCGAAGGCAAAGGCCCGACCAAGCGGCGCCGCTTTCTCGAATTGGTCGCTCCGAAGGCGCTCGTGTCTAGCGAAGGACAGCGCCCGCCGCGCGAGGGAGACCGGCTCGCTGTTCGAATCCTCGCGACGGACAAC
>CAYSWE010000072.1:0-12342 GCA_964434515.1 uncultured Phycisphaerales bacterium
CCGGCTTTGCAGGGTGCGTGCTAGCGGGCGTCGCAGCCATGCCGGGTTTTCGGCCAGCGCCCCTAAAACCCCAGCGCGTCCCAGACGCCGTCGAACGTGTCGACGTAGAGGAACTTCATCCCCTTGACGAGATCCTCGTCGATCTCTGCTACGTCGGCGAAGTTGGCGGCCGGAAGCACGATGCGGCGGATCCCTTCGCTGCGCGCAGCGAGCACCTTTTCGCGGACGCCGCCGATCGGTAGGACTTCGCCGACCAGGGTGAGCTCCCCAGTCATGGCGAGGTCCTGCGGGCATCGCTTGCCGAGCCAGACCGACAAGAGCGCCGCCGCCACGGTGATCCCTGCCGACGGACCATCCTTGGGGATCGCGCCGGACGGGAAGTGGACGTGCAGGTCGGTCTTGGCGATTTTGTCCAGGTCGAGACAGAACCACTCGGCCCGCGCGCGCAGGTAGGCGTGCGCGATACGCACCGACTCACGCATGACGTCGCCGAGCTGCCCGGTGACGGTGATCTCGCCGCGGCCCGGCCAGGTCACCACCTCGATGTGCAACACCTCGCCGCCAACGGGCGTCCAGGCAAGCCCCTGGCACACGCCTGGGACACGGATCTTGCGGTCACTGCGCTTCTCGAAACGCGGCTGACCGAGGAAGCTCGACAGCTCGCTCCGCGCGACGACGCCGCTCTTGCGCTTGCCCCCCTTGGCGACCTTCAGGGCGATCTTCCGGCAGATCTTGGAAAGCTGCTTCTCGAGGTTGCGAACGCCAGCCTCCCGCGTCCACCCACGAATGATCGCGCCGATCGTCGACTTGGCCAACGCCAGCTGCTGCTTGCGCAGCCCATGCGCCTCGAGCTGCTTCGGCAGCAGATGTCGCTTGGCGATTTCGATTTTCTCGCTGACCAGGTAGCCCGCGATCTCGATGATCTCCATGCGATCGCGCAACGGAGCAGGAATCTGCGACAACACATTCGCCGTCGCGATGAAGAACACACCCGACAAGTCAAACGGCACGTCGAGGTAGTGATCGAGAAACGCGTGATTCTGCTCGGGATCGAGCACCTCGAGCAGAGCGCTGGAGGGATCGCCGCGATAGTCGGCGCCGAGCTTGTCGACCTCGTCGAGGACGATGACCGGGTTGTTGGTGCCGCACTGCTTGACACCCTGGATGATCCGCCCAGGAAGCGCCCCGACGTAGGTGCGTCGATGCCCCTTGATCTCGGCCTCATCACGCATACCGCCAAGCGAGAACCGCCAAAACTCACGGTTCATCGCGCGCGCGATCGAGCGCCCGAGGCTGGTCTTGCCCACACCTGGAGGCCCCGCGAGGCAGAGGATCGGCCCGCCATGCGCCCCCTTGAGCTTGCGCACTGCGAGGAACTCAAGGATGCGCTCTTTGACCTCCTCCAATCCATAGTGATCGGCAGCCAAGATCTGGGCGGCCGCGCGGATGCTGCGCCGATCTTCACTCGACTTGCTCCACGGGAGCGACACGATCCAGTCCAAGTGGTTGCGCACGACGGTATGCTCGGGCGATTCCACCGGCGTAATCCGCAGACGCTCGAGCTGCTCACGCGCCTTGGTCTCGACGTCTTCCGGCAGACCCGCCGCATCGATCTCGTGCCCCAAGCGCTCGATCTCCGCGGCTTTGGCGTCGACCTCCTCACCGAGCTCACGCCGGATGATCTTGATCTGCTCGCGCAGAAAGTATTCCTTCTGGGCTTTCTCGATCTTCTGGCGGATCTCCTCTTGGATGCGCGCACCAAGCTCGAGCAGCTCATGCTCCTTGGTCAGCACCTCGACCATCAGGTCGAGCCGCTTGCCGATGTCCAGCGTCTCGAGCAGCTTCTGGCGCACCTCCACGTCGCGAACCAGGTAGGCCGCGCAAAAATCCACGAGGTGCCCCGGCATGTCGATGTTGAGCGCCGCCGCCGTAAACTCGTCGCCGATGTGCGGCGAGTTGTCGACGATGCCCTTCAGCAGCCGTTGAAGGTTGCGGACCTGCGCCTGCGAGCGCAGCGTATCACTCGGGATGTCGTGGAGCTGCTCGACGCGAACGATCAGCATCGGCTTGCGCCGGATGATCCGCTTGAGGCGGATCCGATGCAGGCCTTGCAGCATCACGGCCTGCACGCCGTCGGGCAGATTCAGCTGGCGGAGAATGCGCGCAACGACGCCGACCTCAAAGAGCGTCGCCGGATCGGGCGGCGCCTCCTCGTCGCCGCTGCTCGGCGCCTCGCCGACCTCCCCCGGAGCGGTATCGTCGGTCGGCCGATAGGAGAGCAAAACCACGTAGCCGCCGCGCTCCGCCGCCTTTTGGACGACTTGCCGTGAGCGGTTCGAAGACAGCTGCACCGGCATCATGATCCCGGGGAACGCGACAGCCTGCCGCAGCGGCAGGACGAACAGGTTCTTCGGAATATCGTCCTCTACGCGGACCAGCTGCGCGCCGGCTTCGCGCTCGCCAAGGATCTCCTCGGCCAACGCCGTCAACTCGTCGGCGTCGGCCTGCCGGGCCTTGCCGTTCGAGCCCTGCCCGTCGAGTCCATCCGATTCGTCTTTCTTCTCTTGTGCCATCTTCTTGCGCGACATGGTAAACCCGCCGCTGACACGATCCACAATCTAACCTCCCACGTATGGGTGCAAGGCCCACCGGAGACCAATGAGTGACGAACGAAACATCGCATTGTTCATGGACTTCGAGAACATCGCGCGCGGCATCGAGGGCGGTAAAGCCACCCGAACTGGAGAGGGCAAACTCGATGTACAACTCATCCTCGATCGCTTGCTCGAGAAGGGCAACGTCGTCGTCAAGAAGGCCTACTGCGACTGGACGCGCTACAAAGCCTACAAGCAGCCGCTGCACGATGCCGCGTTCGAACTGATCGACATCCCGAAGAAGCGCGTCAACGCCAAGAACTCCGCCGACATCCGCATGGTCGTGGACATCATGGACCTTGCATTCACCAAAGCGCATGTCGACACCTTCTGTCTGGTCACCGGCGACTCGGATTTCTCGCCGCTGGTCAGCAAGCTGCGCGAGAACAACCGCCACGTGATCGGCATCGGTGTCCAAGCAACCGTCAGCGCGCACCTCGCGGACAACTGCGACGAGTTCATCTACTACGAAAACTTGATCAAGGACCGCGACATCCGCAGGAGCCGCGGCGCGAAGGCCCACAAGCTCGACACCCAGGATGCGGCGGCCTTTGGGCTGGTCGGCGACGCAATCGCCGCGCTCCAGCGCGACGGCCGCGACCTGATCTGGGCGTCGATGGTCAAGCAAACCATCAAGCGCAAGCATCCACAGTTCAGTGAGACCAGCTACGACTTCCAAACGTTCTCGGAGCTGCTCGAGGAGATGGAAAAGAGCGGCCTCGTCACGCTCGAACGCGACAAGCGCTCCGGCGGCTATCTGGTGGAGACCGTCTAGCCCACAGAGCCCGTCAGGTCGTGGCCAACTGCCCGGCACGCCACAGCGCGAGCTGCTCGAGCGGTACAAACGAGGGCACGCACAAGACGTCCGGCGACACGGCCTCGCGTGCCAACGCGACGAGGTGCGGGTGATGCGTGAAAAAGATCACCTGCGTGCGCGCCGCGAACTCCGCGAGCACCTCGAGCGCTCGGCGTGCGCGGTCGTCGTCGAAGTTGACGAGGATGTCATCGACGACGAACGGCATCGGCGGATGCGACTCGAGGTGTTGCTCGAGACTCGCCAGACGCAGCGCAAGGTAGAGCTGATCCCGCGTGCCGTCGCTCATCCCATCGACACGCACGGTTTCCCGCGACGGCCGCACCGCCTCGATGACCACGTCGTCGCCTTCGGACTCGGCTCGCAGCCCAACGAAGTGGTCCGCGGTCAAGCGCGCGAAAACCGCACCCGCACGCTCCAGGATAGGCGCTTGGTGCTCGCGCCGGTATCGCTCGACCTCATCGCGCACGATGCGTGCGGCGAGGCGTAGCCGAATCCAACGCTCCGTCCCATCACGGATCTTCGCGAGCGCTGCGGTCTGCGCCTCCGCCGCATCGGCCGCTCGCGCGCTACCATCGACACGTTCGAGTTCGTTCTGCCGACGCCCGAGCTCCTGTTCTGCATGCGAGCGTTCGGCCTCGAGTGCCGCGATCTCCTCGGCGAGTCGGTTCTGTCGTACGTCGAGCTCGTCAGCCTCGACACCGGCCAGGCGCTCGGCGTAGGCCTCGAGCTCTTCGCCCCCCGCGTCCTCGACCAACTCGCACTCGAGCTGTCCGACCCGTTTGCGCAACTCGCACACGCGCGACCATGCCGTCTCGCACCGAGCGAGTTCCACGGGCTTCTCACAGCCCGCTTCGTCACAGAGACTCTCGAGACGCTTCGACGAGGACGCAATCTCCTCGCGAATCGACGCCAGCTGAAGCGTGAGCGCCTCGGCCCGCTCGCTCTTCGTCGCCCGCACCGTCGCGTCCTTGGCGCCCTGGCGCCACGCCGCGTGGAGACGGATCACCGCATCCACCGCCGGCAACAAAGCGAGGTCCGACCGCAGCACGCCGACCTCGCGCGCCACCGCCGTCTCAAAGGACTCCACGGCCTTCTCGGCGCGCGCCCGCTCGGCGCGCACGCGATCGAGCTGATCGACGGCCTCGACGTAGTCGCGCATACGCCGCAGCGCGTCGCGCACGGCATCGGGGCTCCCGCAAGCATCCAGCCCCGCCGAGCGGAGCGCATCGCACCAGTCGACCCGCGCCGTCTCCACCACCGCTGCCAGTCGATCTAGCGACTCCCGGCGCGTTTCGAGTTCGACTCGCCGCAGCCGCAACTCGCTCTCGAGTTCGCGGCGCTCTTCACGCGCAGCTTTGAGCACGTCGAGTCGCGCATGCGCCCGAGCAAGCAGTGCGCGAAAACTCGTCGGCTCTGCGTCGCCGTCGTCGTCTCCCGTGCGCCGGAGCGCTCCGACCAGATCCCCGCGATGGCGCTCGACGCGAGCCGTAAGCTCGACGACCTTGGCCTGACGCTCACGAATGTCGCGCGCTGCCGCCACGAGGTCCTGGTATGCCCGAAGCCACGAGCGCATCTCGTGCGGCGGCCCCGGCTCGTCGCAGGCTCCTTCCCATTTGGCACACCACGCGCTGGAAGCGCGGCCGCGCTCCGAATCAAGCGCCTCGAGCTCCGCGTCGATCTTGGCAAGCCGACTGCGTGAATCCTCGCCGCGTGCCTCCAGGCCTGCCCGCGTCGCGACGCGGTCGGCCTCATGTCGCAGGCGGTCGGCAACCTCGTCGGCCGCGTCAACCGCGGCGCGATAGGCGACGTCGAGCAGATCCTCGCCACGGAACGTACGCGATTGCTCGGTCTCGTCGGCGTCCTCGAGCCACGCCGCACGCACGTGTCGCCAACCCTCCTCCCGCCGCGAACGCGCCACCCGGAGATCGTCTTCGGTCGGGATTCGGGCAACGCGCTCGAGCTCGTCGAGCTGCCGCCTGGCGCTCGCCGTCTCCGCCTCGAGGTCGTCCCTCTTTTCAACGAGCGACTTCCGGCGCGCCGCGAGCGCCGCAAACTCGAGCTCGCTTGCATCCAGCGCTTCCACACTCGGAACGACCGCCGCCTCGAGTTCGCTCAGCGCACCGCGAAAGCCCGGCAACCGGGCGAGCGCCGCCGCCGCGTCGCCCTCGCGCTGGTCGAGCGCCGCGCGTGCCGCGTCGAGCCCATCCTCGAGATCCGCGGGCACGGCTTCGATCGCCGCAGCCAGGTCGGACGGGTCGGACGCTTCGCGCGCATCCCGAAGCCGAGCCTCCGCGCGAACCAGATCGCGCTGCAACTCGTCGATTTCGGCGCTCTGAGAATCGCGCTTGGCAACGCCACGCTCGTACCCGTCGGTCAGCTCCAAAACGGTCGACTCGCAAGCCAGCGCGACCCGCAACCGACCGGCGTCGACCGTGTCGACATCGAACGGAGACTCGGCTGCGAGCACGTCGATCGTCGCCCGGAACCTAGCTTCCTCACGCGTCGACTCTTCGACCTGTCGAACGGCGGCGCGGTGCGGCTCGACGCGTTGCCGAAGATCCTCGATGACCTCACCATGCGCGAGGAGCTCGTCGGCGACGTCGAGTTCGGCGAGCGCGGCGGCGATCGACCGAGCCTCCGTCTCACAGCTAGCGCGCTCTTTGTGCGCCCGCGCCAACGCCGCCTCGGCTTCGCGCCGTTCCTCGGCAAACCCGGGGTGCAGCTCTCGGACATCGGTGAGCTTGCCAAGTTCGGTCCGCTGCGCGCCCCACTCGACGATCCTCGCCAACGCATGCCGATCGCGTTCGAGACTGCGTCGCCGGCGCTCGAGCTCCGCGAGCTTCTGGCGGAGCTGGGCGACATCGGCTGCGCTCGTCTCGACGGCGTCACGAAGGTCGCGCCACGACTCGGCGCGCATCGACAAATCCCTCACGGCTCGTCGCGCGTCGCGGTACTCGCCCAGCGCGACCTGGATCGCGGAGTTCTTCTTGGCACGCGGCAAGAACAGCTCTTTGGCCTCGGCCTCGAGCTCATCGAGCAGTTGGCGGCAGTTCGCCCCGCCGAGTGCCGCCGAGTAGAGCACGCGACCGATCTCCCCGTCACCCGCAAGCATCTGCTCGGCACCACGCTCGAGCTCGTCGTGGTCGATGCCAAAGAGGTGGCTCCAGATCTCCTGCGTCAGTCCGCCGAGGAAACCGCTCAGGACGGCGTCATCGAGCGGCTCCTCGGCGACGGTTCGCAACGTGCTCTTGCGTCCTTTGCGACGCACGAACACCAGGCCCTGCCCGGCCTCGTCGACCATCGCCGCGCCAACACGAAGCTTCGAGTTCCCATGCTGAAAACCGTCGGTCGACCGGTTCGGGAAGCCCCACAAGAGACACGACAGCGCACGCAGCGCGGTCGACTTGCCGGCCTCGTTCGGACCGTACACGATGTGCAGACCGTGCTCGGCGCCAGCAAAGTCGAGCCCCTGGCCGGAAAACGCACCAAACGCGGGCAAGTAGAGTTCGACGAGCCTCACGATCGTCCCTGGGGCGGCTCAAGCCCGGCCCATTTCGGCAGCAGCATCTGGCGCACATCGTCGAGCACCGCGCGCAACGCGTCGGGGTCGTCGAACGGCAGACGGTCGGCGCCCTCGACCAGTTCCGGCGGCAACTTCGCGCGCAAGCCGGCGAGTTCCGCGCTCGCCAAGCCGATGAGCCGCGCGTCGTCGCTTCGCCAATCGTCGAACGCGGCCAACAGACCACGCAGCGCCTCGTCCGCGCCGCGCGCTGCGCCGACATCGAGGGAAGTCGACGTCGCCAGGCTGACCTTCTCGACCCACACGCGCTCGTCGCTGAGCTCTGCGGCGCGCGCGCGGATATCCTCGACCCATTGCCGCGGTCGGGAGGCGAACGCCTCGTGCGCCCGGCACGCACCGAGAATCCGCACACGCAGCGCGAGCGACCGGCCGTCGGCGCCGTCGAGCTCGCGTCGCAACGCGTCGTCGAAGCGGTCGAGCGCCTCGCCCGGAGTCGCCGCGCCGGTCGCATCGACATCGGAGCGCACCCAGCGCAGCACGTCGGTCGCGCGATGCTCGACTGCGGTCACCGTATCGCCATCGAAGCTCACTAGCGTGCACCCCTTGGCGCCGGTCTCGCGGATGTGGCGCCCTTGGAGATTGCCCGAGAAGACGATCCATGGATCTTCCGACAGCACGTCGCGCTGGTGGACGTGGCCGAGGGCCCAGTAGTCGTAGCCGCGCGCGCTCAGCGTCGCGACACTCGTCGGCGCATACGGTTCGTGTCCCTCGCGCCCATCCGCGCTCGTATGGAGAACGCCAATGTTGAGAAGGCCCGGCCGCGCTGCGGGGTATCCGGCCGCGAGGTCCTCGGTAACTTCGCGGCGCGCAAAGCCCTGCCCGTGAATCGCCACGTCGAGGTCCTCGAGCACGACGGTGTCGGGCCGATCGGTCCGAAACACGTGCACGTTCTTCGGCCACTCGAACGCGCGCGTGATGCGGCTGGCCGCGTCGTGATTGCCGCTCACGACGAACACCCGGATCTCCTCACGACCGAGGCGCACCATCTGCCGGCGGAAGAACACCGCGGTGTTGTAGTCTTTCCAATCGCCATCCCAAACATCACCGGCGATCACGACAAACGCGACACGCTCGTCGATCGCCAGCCGGACGAGGTTTTCCAGCGCGCGCCGAGTCGCGCCGCGGATCTCGGCGACCGGCGCGCCGTCGTAGCGCGACAGTCCCCGACAGGGGCTGTCCAGGTGGATGTCGGCGCAGTGGATGAAGCGGCCGCGCATCCTCCCGACGCTAGCGGTCGGACCGACGAGCGTCAACGACGGGCGACTACCCCAGGACGCGAGTCGCGCGGAAGTCGCTGCCGAGGATCGGCTTCGCAGCCACGCCGAGCCAGCTCTCGAGCACTTCGCGATAGATGGAGCGGAAGTCCGTCGTGAACCGTAGGTCGCCGTCATCGAGGTCGACGAGCGAGGGGTGGCGACCATGCACGCCGCCGTGCACCGCGCCACCGCAGACGAAGACAGGCCCCGCCTTGCCGTGATCCGTGCCGCGACTTTGGTTCTCGTGGACGCGTCGGCCAAACTCCGAGAACACGAGGACGAGCATCCGATCCCACGTGCTCCGCGCTTGCATGTCCTTGCCGAAAGCTCGCACGGCCGCGGCCAAGTCCGCCAGCAACCCACCGTGCACCCGCGCCTGGCCAGCGTGCGTGTCGTAGCCTCCCTGTCGCACATGCACGATGCGCGTGCCGAGCGGCGCGCTCAGCGCGCGCGCCGCCAGTTCGATGGCGCGCCCGATCGCCGAACTCGGATACGAGACCCGCGGGCGATAGGCCTCGGCCGCCTGCTTGAGCGCGGCGGCACTAGCGTAAGCCTCGCGCGCGGTTCGCTTCAGCAGGCGATCGAGGCGGTCGTCGGTCGCGGCAGCGCGCACCTCGCCCTCGAGCGTCGCCCGACGCACGGCATTCGTCCCGCCCGCCCTGCCATCGAGCCAGATCTGATAGTCGCGCAACGAGGCCAACGCCGGCACGACGACCTTGCGCGCAGCGAGGCACAGCGGGCGCTCGACGCCGGCGGTCGAAATCGCCGGCACCGCGGCGCCTTGGCGCGCGAGCTCGTCGGCAGCGAGCCCGAGCCAGCCAACGTGCGGGCGCGCGACATCGGGCCGAGCACTCTGCCAAATATCCATGCTGCGAAAGTGCGAGCGACTCGCCTTCGGATAGCCGACGCCCGGAACCACCGCGAGATCGCCTTCGGCGAACAGCTCGGCGAGCGGGCCGAGCCGCGGATGCAACGCCAACCCTTGCGCGAGCGGATGCGTGCCGCGTCGCTGCGCCAAGGTAGGCCGCGCCTTGTGGTAGGCATCGTCCTCGACCGGAATGAGTGCATTGAGGCCGTCGTGACCGCCGGCAAGCTCGACCAGCACCAACGAACGCGCCGGCTGCTCGGCGCGACAGGGTCTGCGCGCCAGCCACGGAACCGCGGCCGGGAACGCACACAAGCCGGCACCGGACCGGAGAAACCGCCTGCGATCGACTTCATGTTGCATCATCGTCGTTCTCCTTTGGACCCTGAGCTCAGAACCGGTGCGCCGCAGGTAGCATCAGGCAGGCCCGCAGCAATCCCGCGAGGCGCACGCGCCGCGGCACGCGAGCCTCCGCGCGCGCCTGCGCTTCGAGGACACGGCGCGCGGAATCATCGACGCCCTCTGGAAACAAGCGCTCGAGCAGCCAGGCCAGCTCGGCCATCGCGCCGCGCGCCTGGACGCGGTGCTCGAGCAGCGGCCGCATCCGGAACGGTGCACGCCCGTCGCCAATGCGCCCGGCGAAGTTGGCGCGATGCAACCAGGTCGCCGACGAGATCCACTGCGCCTCCTCGTCCCAGCCGCTGACGTCGGGCGGATCGAGCAACGTCTGGCCCATGCGCCCGGCCGCGCGTGCCAACGCAGTCGGCGCGGCCGTGCAGTCGAGCGTGCGCAGCAACCAGACGATCCACTCAACTGGACCACGAATGCGAGTGCGCCGGCCTTCGCGCGCGTAGAACAGGTTGGAAGCGAGCAGAATCTCGAGGACGCGCCCGATGTTGCCGCCCTCGCGCCGAACGATCGCCGCGAACGCCGCCAGCGCCGGGCGCGGATATTGCGGCCCGACGAACGCCCGCAACAGCTTGTCACCAACGAAGCGCGCACAGTCCGGACGCGCCACGGCCAGCTCGATCACACGCTCGCCAGCGCGGCGTCCGATCCCGCCCGGTAGCGTCGCACCGAGCACGGCCTTGACGCCATCATCGTGCCGCCGAGCGTCGAAGAAAAACTGCTCGCCGACCATGCGCCAACCGGTGAAGGCCCGCGCCGCCTCCTGAATGTCGTGTTCGGTGTAGTGGTCGCGGCCCAGCGTGAAGAGTTCGAACAACTCCCTGGCAAAGTTCTCGTTCGGACTGCCCTTACGATTCTCCTCGTTGTCGAGCCAGCGGAGCATGGCCGGCGTCTTGGCGACCGCGACCACGAGCTTGCCGAAGTCGTCGAGGCCGTGCCGCCGGAACAGCTCGAGCTGCTGCGCCATCCAGTAGCTCGAGCGCACCTTGGAGATGCCGGTTGCGAAGTGGTCGTGCCAGAACAACTCCATCCGCCCACCGAACGGATTGCACGTCATCAAGAGTCGCGCCCACCAGAACGCGGCCAAGTCCTTGGCGTCCTCGAACCCAACCACCGTGTCGCGCATCGACAACAGGCTGCGCTCGCGCGCGTCCGGAGACGCACCACGCACCACGACCCGGGCGGCCTCGACCGGGCCAGCCGCCAGACAACGTTCGATCCATGCCGGCGGGTGTCCGAGCGTGGCGCGCCGCAGCAGATGCACGACGGCGGCGCGATCGAACGCATTCCCCGGCCCCGGCTCGAACGGCGCGAACCAATCGTTCGGCCTCATCGGCGCACCTCGACTGGCGCCACGGCGCCAAGCGATGCGAAGCGTGGCCGCCAAACCAAGGACGCGGTCAGGTCCCCGTTCCGCAGGGTCGTCTCGAAGCTCGCGTGTCCGAGCATCCCGACGAGTTCCGCCAGCGCGTCGACGTACGCCGCGGCCCGGCGCGGGTCGAGGCCACGATTGAGCATCACCCTTGCGCGGAGCACGTCTCGCGCATCGCGAACCGCCGCGGCCGCCTGGTCGAAGCACAGCTCGATCGCATCCAAGACACGTCCAACGCTGGCCGGACGCGGCGCCGCGTCGGGCCGGCCCGCGAGCTTGCGACACAGGTCCTTCGAAAAACCAAACGCCACGGCGCTCTTGGTGCGCGCCAGACTTGGCGCCAGCGCTGCCTCGAGCGGCCAAGGCCGCCCGCCGGAAGGCCTGCGCAGAGTCGCCGCAAACCAGCGCACACCGGCCGACGCACTCCCCCTTCCCGCGCGAGCGCGGAACGGGATCTTGCCGCGTCGACCCCGATCCTGGTTGACGATGAGCATCAGGACCTGCATTGCGGCGTCGAGCGCGCGCGGCAGCCGGCGTCCGGACAGGCGCGTAACGACGGCGCCGGTCGGCATCCGGTGGGGAAACTCGCCGTTCGGCGGGGGCCCGCGCGTCGCGACCAGGGCGAAGCCGGGCCCGAGGTCCGGAAAGACGTCGCGCTCCACGGTTCGCCCCTTGAAGAACATCTCGACGTTCGACAAGAACTGGTCCCACTGCTGCCGCGCGCGCGGACCGGCCAGGGCGCGGCGGTGCTGGGCGAAGCCGGCGATGCTGCGCGACAACCGCACCCGCGCGATGGTCGCCGCGATCGGCGGTGGATCGGGGGGCGGCGGTCCGTCGAGGCCGAGCGCGGCGCGAACCGCAGCCGACGGGTGCGCCAGCGCGCCGGGCGCGCGCAGGGAAACGGAGAGCTGGTCGCCGGCAAAGCTCGCGACCGCGGCGAGGCTGGTCGCTCGCGCCAGCGCGCGTCCGAGCCCACCGACCAAGAACGCCACCCCGCCGTCGTCGAGCGGCTTCGCCAGGCCAGCGCGCAGCGCCGGCCCCACGCTCGGATGCTCGAGATCGAGCCAGGCTGCGATCGGCCTCGCAAGATCGACGGCATGCGCGAAGCGTTGCCCCAACGAAGAGCGCTCACCGTTGCGCAGCCGGCCAAGCCCCTGGCGCAGCGCCTGCGCGGTCCGAGGCCCCTGCGCCATCCAAACGCAGCACCCATCGACCTGCAACGGCAGGTGAAAGGTCCGCAGGAACGGCCGCGCGGCACGACTCGCCGTGGAGGACCAAGGTCCGGGGATTCCGGACGAGCATCTTGAGCGCATCTTCGAGCGGTTCTACCGCGTCGACGAAGACCGCTCGCGCGAGCTGGGTGGGACGGGGCTTGGGCTATCGATCGTGG
>CAYSWE010000072.1:12352-13210 GCA_964434515.1 uncultured Phycisphaerales bacterium
GCCAGGACGAAGCCGCGCGGCTTTGCCTCGCCCGGCGCCATCGCCGCACCGACGACGACCTCCGCGGCGAGCGCGGCCTCGACGGAGCGGACCGGCAGAATGCGTTCGACGTTGCCGGCAAGCCGCAGCAGCGCGCGCCCCTTGTCCACCCAATCGTCGTCCGCAACTACTGAAAGCGGTCCGCGAGCATCGAACAACGCGCGCGCCGTGCGAACCAGGGTCGCGACCTGGATCCGGAGGCCCCGCACTCGCAGCAGCGCGAACGTGTCCTGCGGAACTGCGTCGACCAGAGGCGTCGCCTGAGCCCCAGGTTGCTGCGACCACGCAGCCATGAGAAGGGACAGACCGACGACGACAGTAGAGGACATCCGGATCTCCACGAGAGGGAGGCGAACGATAGGGGAAACCGGCGGAACGACCGCGCCCCTGCGCATTCGCGGACCAGGTATTCCAACGAAACGCCTGGCACCGGGGGAGGTTGCCAGAAAGGGACTCCCGGGGACTGCAGATCGTCAGGCTGATCTCGCGCGTTCCCCGCGCCGCAGGGTGTACTATAGTCTCAGAGGCATGGCCTCGCTGAGGAAGCGCAACGCGTGAGAAAAACGGAGCAAACAACGACGCCAGAGCACACAGACCAGCACGGCACCTCCACCAGCTGGATCCTCGTCGTCATAGGCATCCTCCTCGTCGCCGGCGTGTCCTTCTTCCTCCTGCAGGCGCCGTCGATGGACGAACAACTCAACGACGAAGTCGAGAGCATCGAAGTCGCGACGCCGCAGGACGACGAAGCCATCGAGTTGGAACCCGCGGTGACCCAGCTCGACATCCCGCCGCCACGCACCAGCACCGGCGAGGTGC
>CAYSWE010000073.1:0-13078 GCA_964434515.1 uncultured Phycisphaerales bacterium
CTCGGACCCGGAAAAGAGAACGAAGTACGATCGCTTCGGCGAACACTGGAAGCAGGGGGAAGAGTTCGAGGCCCCGCGCGGCACGCACACCATGTCCCGAGAAGAGTTCGAGAGAGCGTTTGGCGGTGGGGGTGGGTTCTCAGACTTCTTCGCCAGCATGTTCGGCGACGAATTCCGCGGTGACTTTGCACACGGATCGGCGCGGCATGCACGCTACAAGCACCGAGGTGCCGACGTGCGAGCACAGCTCGAGATTCCGATCGCGCAGGCGATCCAGGGCGGAAAGAGCCGCCTGGAGTTTCTCGCGACCGTGGCCTGCCCGCGGTGCGGCGGCGTCGGCTTTGTCGCCGGCGACGCTGGCGCACAGCACGTGTGCCCGAACTGCGGGGGCATCGGTCGGGTACGCAAGCGCAAGACCGTGGATCTCCAAATCCCCGACGACATTCATGACGGGCAGAAGCTTCGGCTGCGTGGCCTCGGCGAGGCGGGCGATGGGGGGGGCGAGCCCGGCGACCTCTACCTGACACTGCACCTGCGCGAAGACGACCGCCACCGAATCGTCCAGGGACAGCTCGAGATCGACGTCGACGTATTCCCCTGGGATGCCGAGTTCGGAACTGCGGTCGATGTGCGCACCCCACGGGGCGTCGTCAGCGCCAAGATCCCGCCGGGCAGCCGCGGCGGAACCAAACTCAGGCTCCGCGGCCAGGGATTCGGGGGCGCGAACAAGGAACAAGACGCGGTTCTGGTCGTTCGACTGACACTGCCGCAGGAGCTGTCCACACAACAGCGTGACCTGCTTCGAGAGCTTCAGAAAGCCAGTGGTTCGGAGGCGAAGACATGAACTATCTGAGCGCACAAACCGTCGCAGAGATCTACTGCGTGAAGCAAAGCCTCGTCGAAGAGGTCATCGATTGCGGGCTGGTCGGCGAGGCCGGATGCAATGGACACCGGTACGTGGTCGAGATCACGATGCTCGAACGCGTCGCGGAGATCATCCGACTCCACGTGCATCACGGACTCAGCTTGGACGGGGTCGCTGCCTTTCTGCCATCCGAGACCGGCGACAGGGAGAGCTGACGCCGGCTCGACCATGGCGATCGCCGCTCCTCCGCCCGATTCCGCTCAAGGACAGGGTCCCCAAGCCCCGAAGACTGTCCCACAGGCTGAACACAGCCCGCGGTACGGGCCCAACGGCCTTCCAGAGCAGAGGATTCTTATGGCAGTTTCGGATTTCTCACCCTCACCGCTCGATCAAGCCAGCACGGGGACTCACCCGACCGGTTCCCCCGAGCAGGCGTTCGACCAGATGCGCGGCGTCTTCGAGATGGAGAACGAACGCGCACGTCAGGGCCTTGGCGCCGTCCAAAACGACATCGCCGAAGCACTCGGTCTCAACCATGAGATCCTGGAGGCGTTCGGCGGCATCCAGCGCGAGGGCGATCTACTGCTCGGACAAGCCGGCGACATCCAGAGCAGTTCGGAGAAACTGACGACGCTGCTTCAGGATTCCCACGAAAAGGTGGGGAAGATGAACGCCAACGTCGACGAGATCTCCGGGATTCTCAAGGAGATCGAGAGCATCGCCGACCAAACGAACTTGCTAGCCCTGAATGCGACGATCGAAGCCGCACGAGCCGGCGAGGCAGGGAAGGGCTTCGCGGTGGTCGCCAGCGAGGTCAAAGAACTGTCGCGCCAGACGGCCAACATGGTCGAACGAATCTCGGAACTCACATCGACGATCTCATCGCGCGCCACCGACGTCCAGCGATCCATCTCCGGCGCTGCCGAAGAGAGCCAAAGCGCCAATGACGCCGTGTCCCTGTTCAACGAAGGTATCCACGAGACATTCCGGCGCACCGACGACGCAACGAACAGTCTCGGCCGAACCAATGACAGGATCTTCATCAGCTTGGCCAAGCTCGACCACGTCATTTGGAAGGTCAATACCTATTTGTCCGTCCTCCGGTCACGCGAGATGTTCAAGTATGTCGACCACCACAACTGTCGGCTGGGCAAGTGGTATTACGAAGGCGACGGCCGCAAGCGCTTTGGCAGCGTGCCCAGCTACGCGTCCCTCGAGGGCCCGCACGGCGAAGTACACCGCGGCACGGAACGCGTATTCGCACTGCTTACGAACGCAAGCGCCAACTTTGAAGGCATCGCCGAGGCACTGCGAACGATGGAGGTCGGTAGCGACGAAGTCTTCCGCTCCCTGGATCACATCCTCGAAGAAAAGGAAGCGACGCTTCCTAAGAAGAAGCAGCACTGACCGCTGCGCCGGAAGCGGCGCCGAGCCCCGGTCGAGCGTTGGCTTGGTCGAGAGTGGAAAGAGACGCTTGGTCTAGCGCTTAGCGCGCCCAGAGCACGAGATGCCCCGCGCCGCCCAAGACCGTTCCGCTGAGGTCGAGTCGTTTGGACGCATTGGCGATCCACGCGCCATCATCGCTCCCGAGCAACTGTGTCGTCGCCGACGCCGGCTTCGAAGCAACGTGCGAGTTTCCGGGGACTGCGTTGAACGGCACCGTGAGGTTGTTGAACACCTCCGACAGTGCGTCGACGACGATCTCGTCGAGTTCGCCGGCATCGACAGAGTCCTCCAGTCGGCCACTGGGGAGCATCATCAGGGTTCCACCGAGGAAAGCGGCCGCGCGCAGGTCCGCGGACAGCGCCGCCGCCGGATGACCGTCGTCATCGAGACAGAGCGCCGAATAGCCCTCCGTCAGGATGTCGCCCGCCGGATCACCAGGGGCAAGCGGAACATCACGTCCGAGCAGAGAGCCGAGAACGGCAAGCACCTTCGGTGCGGGCGGTAGTTCGAGCGCCATAGATCAGACCTTCATGTGTGCGCCGAGGGTTTGCTCGAGCTGGTCCGCCGTAAACGGCTTCTGAAGCAGGAACGTTCCGCCAGCCTCCTTGGCCCTTTGGCGCATCGCCGCCGTACCTTCGGTCGTAATGAAACCGAACGTGCCGTCATACCCGTCGGCACGGGCAGCCTTGCAGAACTCTTCGCCGTTCATTTCCGGCATGTTCCAGTCACAGAGGACGAGATCTGGGTTTTCGGTACCGAGAACCTTGAGGCCGGCGGCGCCGTCTCCGGCCTCCACACATGCATGATCACCGAAACCTGCCTGGCGAAGCGTACGGATGACGATCTTCCGCATCGCCTTCGAATCATCAACGACGAGGATCTTCACAACTGCACTCCTTGGAAACTCGCAACAACTTGTTCCAATTATCGACTACCACGTTTCGAAACTAACGACTCGCGCAGGAATAAGTTCGCAGTCTCAGACACGGGCCCGAGACAGACGCGTCACTTGCGGGTGTAGATCGAGGCACCACAATGCTCGGCCGAGGAGAACAGCGCCTCTTGCCCCAACAGATTCTCGGTGGCACCTACGACGAGGCTTCCACCCGGCAGCAGGCGAGAATGGATACGCTTGAGAATGTCTTTGCGCAGGTCCTCGTCAAAGTAGATGAGCACATTACGACAGAGGATCACATCGAAGTTGCCAAGTGCCGCGAAATCCTGCTGTAGGTCCCAGGTCTCGAAACGCACCCAGCTGCGGATGCGAGACTCGACCTGACGCCCGGCACCCTCCGCAGCCATGTAGCGATCGAGCAGTTCGGGCCGACCACTTCGGGCAAGCTCAAAGTCCTTGTAGTAGCCTGATCTTGCCTTCTCGACCGTCGCCTCGCTGACATCGGTGCCGACGATCTCAATCGTCCATTCGTCGGTCGTCGTCCGCAGAAGCTGGGCGATGACCATCGCAACGCTGTATGGTTCCTGTCCCGTGCTGCAGGCCGCCGACCAGATACGGACAGATCTTGGTAGCCGCGCCGCGACCTTGGCGTCGAAGAGTTCGGGGAAAACTTTGTTCTCCAAGGCGCTAAATAGACTCGTATCACGAAAGAAATAGGTCTCATGAGTCGTGACACGTTCGATAAACTCGCCGCGCGCGATCGGGTCGGCGAAATCGCGTGCTCGGCGACAGAGGTCCGAATAGCTATCGAGGCCCAACTCATCCAGGAGCGGGCCGAGGCGCGCTTCGATGAAGTAGCGTCTCTCGGGGTTGATGTCGACGCCGCAGAGTTCCTTGGCCGTGCGTATGACTAGGTCGAGTTCGGGCGTTTGAAGAGTGGGTGTCATGCCTGCACCATCTGGCAGAGAGTCGTGGATAGGCGCGCGAGTTCGACGATTTCGTCAGCAACCCCATTCTCGACGACCGCCCTCGGCATACCGTAGACCGTGCAGCTCGACGCGTCTTGGGCAATGACAAAGCCGCCGCGCTTGTGAATCTCGGAACACGCATCGAGACCGTCATCGCCCATACCCGTCATCACGACAGCCACAAAATCCCTCGCGAAGACTCGCAAGAGCGACCGGAACATGACGTTGACGGATGGACGACAAGCCATGACTGGCGCTTCGTCCGTAATACGAATGCGCGCATCACCGACAGGACCTTCGGCACGCATGTGGAATCCTCCGGGCGCGATATAGACATTGCCCGGCTCAATCTTGTCCCCGCTCTTCGCCTCACGCACGCGCACAGAAGCAACTGCGTCGAGACTCTTGGCAAGCGATCCGGTGAAGTTCGGTGGCATGTGCTGCACGACGAGAATCGGCACCGGGAAGTCTTCAGGGAGCTCGCGCAGGACGGAGTGCAATGCTTGAGGGCCACCCGTGGATACGCCAATGCCAACGACACGGACATTGCGAGGAGGACAGCGCTGCTCCTGAGCCACAGCGACCGCCGGTCCAGGGAGCCCAAGACCAGACGCGACGGCGTTAAGAAACGTCGCCTCCGTGTTGCTATCGGTCGCACAGGACGGCGCCGAGAGGACTCTGTCGACACCAAATCCGTTGCGATCCGGCCCGACACTCAGCCACCGCACAGAGCCTATAGCGGAAGGACGCCGGCCATTCGGATCAGGGAAGAGTTCGGCATCCACGATGCAGGCATCGGGCCGGAACGTCTCCGCCTTCTTCACGAGCGTCAGCCAGCTGGAGGCTAGCGACAGCACCTGAACGTTGGCCAGACGCCCGACTAGGCTTCCCATCAGCTTGCGAAGCTCTGGGTCGGCGCTGGCAACCAATACACGCACAAGGCTCGTGCCCCTATTGCGAAGCTTCTCGGTCACGCGACAGCCTCGCCAGCTATGGAACACACGGTATCGATATCGATTACGAGAATGAGCTGTGATGGCTGCTGCAGGACGCCGCGAAAAAACCGAGCGTCAGAGTCTGGCACGTGCGACGGCATGGCCTCAAGAGGGTGATCGACAACGCTGACGACATCGCCGACACGATCGATCATCAACCCAAGCTTCTCGTCCTCGACTTGAACAATGACGATGCGGCTATCGGCCGTCGCCACTGCCGGCCGTCCAAAGAGAATCTCTCCTAGATCCAGGAGTGTCACGATCTCCCCGCGTAAATTCACGACGCCCAGCACAGCGCTCGGGGAACAGGGGACAGGCGTCAAGTCGAGCCCCCTGTTGATCTCGTTGACCTGGCCGAGAGGCACACCCAGGGCGGCGCCGGACACTTGTAACGCAACGATGCTTTCCAATAGGTTGCTCATGACCTGCCCTGCCTCGCGCGTCGATGGATTGCGGCCAAGAGAGATTGCTTCTCTAGCTTGATCTGGTACTCGTCGACGCCGGCGGCGACCCCTTGTTGACGTGCGTCGTCACTGGCCAAAGATGTCAGGGCAATGATCGGCATCGATTCTGTCTCCGGACGCCGCCGGGCGCGCCGCGTCAGCTCGAGCCCGTCGCAGCGGGGCATTTCGATGTCGGTCAGCAGGAGATCGTAGTTTGCGTCGGCGGCGAGCAGCATCTCCCAGGCCGCCTCCCCATCCTCAGCACCGGTGATTTCGAACCCCTCCTCTTCGAGCGTCTTCGTGAGTAGATTCCGGAAGAACGCCGAGTCTTCCGCAAGAAGAATGCGCACTGGGCCGTCTCGGTCATCGGGTTCGCTGGGCGGATGGTCCACGCGCCAATAGTCCGGCAGGCAATGCTCGACCAGACGACCGACCTCGAGCAAGCGCGTTGGCTCCCCTTCGCTCACGAAGACGCCACAGATGCCCGGCAGCTCTTCGGGATCCTTGTCGAGAAGAATGGCCTCGCGCCGGATGTCGAGCAACCTGGTAGCGAGAATGGCGACATCACCTCGGCCGTGCTCGTGTATGAGGAGAAAGACGTGCTCGTTCGCGAGGTCATCGGCGCCAGGAAAGAGGCTATCCAGCCGCAGGATCGGCAACATGTGACCGTTGCGCTCGATACTCGCCGAGTTGCCAAAGTGATGAATCTCGTCGGTGTGCACACGGGCAATCCGCGCGACTTGCCCCAGATACATCGCAAGCTGGTCGCCGCGCGCATTGTTCAGCAATACGATGTCAGAGGTCTCCCCTTCACCCGGCTGAGACGAACTCGAGCGGGCGTCGCCCTTGCGAATATCCTCCTCGGTCGACTTGAGGTTGCTCTGCGTCGCAATGCCAATGAGGTCCAAGATCAGACCGATCCTCCCGTCGCCGAGAATGGCGGCGCCGGCATATTCCGTCCGGTCCTTGAGATGACGGCCCAGTGCCTTGACCACAATCTCCTCGGCATCCAACACCGAGTCGACTACCACGCCAAAGCGAAGTAGCCCCGACTCGACGACGATCACATAGGAGGACTGATCCCCCTGACGACTGCCAAGGTCGAGCAGATCGCGCAGCCGCACGATCGGAAGCAGCGTGCCACGTAGACGAAGAACCTCGTGACCGTGCACGCGGTGGACACGTGATGTGCCATCAGTCGTCCGTTCGCGAACGATTTCGATGATGCTCGACTGCGGCACGACGTAGCGTTGGTCGGCACATGTAACGACCATCGAAGATATGATCGCAAGCGTCAAAGGAATCACGATCGTGACCGTGGTGCCCTTCCCTTGCTCGCTGTCAATCTCGATGGTCCCACCGATCTTGTGAATGTTGGACTTGACGACGTCCATGCCGACGCCGCGCCCACTGATATCGGTGACTTTCTCTGCCGTGGAAAAGCCTGGATGGAAGATGAGCGCGCGCGCCTCGCGGTCGCTGAGGTCCTGCGCTTCGGCCTGGCGTAGAATCCCCTTCTCCACGGCCTTGGCGCGCAGCCTGTCGGGGTCGATCCCAGCGCCGTCATCACCGATCGAGACCTGGACCGTGCCGCCCTGGTGCTTGGCCGTCAGGCGGATCCTTCCGGTCCGGTCCTTGCCGGCGGCAACACGCTCTGCCGGGGACTCGATGCCATGGTCAATGGCATTGCGAACGAGATGCGTAAGCGGATCACCGATCGCCTGGATGATGGTCCGATCCAGGTCGACGTCATTGCCCTCGACCTCTAGCACGCAGTTCTTCTGCACCTTGCGGCTGAGATCTCGAACGACGCGCGGAAACTTGCCGAAGATGTTGCCGATGGGCTGGAGCCGCGTGTGCATCACCGACTCTTGCAGCTCACTGGTGACGAGACTGAGGTGACTCGCGATCCGCTCCGCCGACGCGAGACTGCCGCTGGCAAGAGCTTGGAGTAGCTGGTTCCGTGCCAGGACCAGCTCACCAGAGATGTTCATCAGCCCATCGAGAAGCTGAACCGAAACACGAATGACCGACTCGGCAGCCGCATCCTTACGGTCCGGCTTGCGGTCCGGCTTGCGGTCCGGGACCTTCTTCGGCTTGGTAGCAACCGTCGCCGGCGGGGCTGGCTCGGGGCGTGCTGGCCGGGCCTCGGCGGCCGCCTGCGGCGCGCTTGGCGCCGGACTGGTTGATGGCTGGGGCGGCGTCTCCGATCCGGCGCCCTCGGCCAACTTGCACCGGCGAGCCTCGTCGAAGTGCGTGAAGCCAGGCCGGAGACAATCCGGTGTCACGCCAAGCCGTTCGACCAGTTCGTAGAAGGGAACCTCCGTCGCGAAAAGCAGCTGGAGTGGAGTCCGACTAGGTGCATCACCCGCCTCGATCCGGACGAGCTCCTCCTCCCCAACCAACAGCTCGCCAAGCGAGCGCAGCTCAGCGAGAAACGCCTGCGGTTCGCTACCCTTGACCAAACACGCTGCGACCAGAGGCAGCTCGATATTCCAAACACACCGGCCGGCCCTGGCTTGGTCGGTGAGGACTTGATCGTCGACGGTCGACGGTTCTTGCTCTTCCGCTTTGTCGCCGTCGACGATGGCGAGCAGGCGAGCCACCTCGTCGTCGACCACGGCATCGTTGGACTCGTGGATCGATTCAAGCAGACCGGAGAGAGTATCGGTGCCCTCGAGCAGGGCCTCTACCACGTCGCGCCCGGGACAGAGTGAGCGCTGCCGCAGTAGATCGAGAACGCTCTCGAGAGCGTGTGCGAGCCGCCCCAGGATCTCGAAGCCGAGGAACCCGGCAGCCCCTTTGACCGAGTGCACCGCACGAAACACTTCGTTGACGAGATCGACGTCGATGTCTTCGCCGAGTTCTTCGATGCGAAGAATCTTGCTCTCGACGTCGTCGAGGTGTTCGCGCGACTCGATTACGAACTCGTCGATGACCTCGTCGAGCTCGTTGATATCTTCGGTGGCCATGGGTCCTGGAGCCTACTGTGCCTTGAACCGCGCGAGGCTCGAACCAAGGTTCTTGGCGATCGCGGTCAGCCTTTGGCCCGCGCTCTGCGTCTCGGTGCCATAGCGGACGGTCTGGCCGCAAATCGAATCGACGCGCGCAATGCTCTCGGTAATCTCGCGACTGGCCGCCGCACTCTCCCGGACGTTCCTCGTCACGGTCTCGACCTCCTTGCTGGCGGCAGCGAGATTTCCGGAGATCTCCTGCGTCGAAGCTTGCTGTTCGGCAACCGAGCTGGCAATGACCTTCGAAGTATCATTGACCTGAAGAATGGCCTTGGCAATCTGAGATGTGGCGTCGATAGCGTCTCCGGTCGAGTTTTGGATGCGCTCGATCCGCTTACGAATATCCTCGGTGGCATCGCCAGTCTGGCGGGCCAGGTCCTTGACCTCATTGGCCACGACCGAGAACCCTTTGCCGGCCTCACCGGCGCGCGCAGCTTCGATCGTAGCGTTGAGAGCAAGCAGGTTGGTCTGCTCCGCAATATCCTGAATCGCCTCGATGACTCGACCGATCTCGTCCGCCGCGGTCGCTAGTTCGGCAATCCGGTCATTGCTGGCCCGCACGAGCGTCGCGGTCTCATCGGCCACCGAAGCGGCGTTCCCCGCATTCTCCGCCACCTGGGCGATGCTGCTCGACATGTCTTCAACGGACGCTGCGACGGTCCGAATACTCGAACTCATGCGTTCACTGGCGTCACTGACTCCGCGTAGGTTGATCGACATCTCCTCGGCTGCCGCCGCGACCTGAGAAGCCTGCGCCTTGGTCTGCTCGGCAGCGGTCGTCTGCTCGGTCGCGGTGCCAATGAGCCCGGCAGCGCATGCATCGAGGTCGGAGGTGCCGAGCCCCATCTCGGAAAACGTAGCCTCGAGCCGGTCCACAAATGCGTCCAGCCATCCGGCCAGATCACCTGGCGCAGCCGTGGGTGAGCTGTCCGGTGCTTCGTGCTCCTCACCGGTCTCACCTTCGAGTGCGAGTCGCAACTTTGCCACTGCACTGGTGAGGGAGCCTTCGGCTCGCCCACCCGTGGGCGCGGCCGGCCCGTCGATCTGGCCTCCGCTACGACCTAGCCAAAGGGTCGCTGCAAGACCGGCAGTCGCGCAGATCAGCGCGATCAGCAGCGTCTTCCAGAGCAATGGACCGTGCGCAACGGCCGCTCCGTCCAAGACCGCCACCGACTGGCGATAGACTAGGAACGCCGCAAGGATCGTCGGCACGACTCCGCTGCCAAGCACGATGCGGATGATAGGACGCCGACTCATCGGTGCCCTGCCGCCGGCCGGCTCGCTGGACTGGGAAACTCCAATACTCCTCCTCCACCTGTGAGCATCCGGCCCACACGGTGATCAGAGGATCGGATCGGGACGATCCCGAACTTGAGACCATGCGCCGTCGGACGAGGGTTCGTCGAGTGCTCGCACCCCAGCCAGTGGCGGCGAGACCCGGTCAAGAGCGAGAAGCGATTCTTGCACGAGCGCCTAGCTGTTTTGTCGAGGCTTTCCGGCTTTGCAGGGTGCGTGCTAGCGGGCGTCGCAGCCATGCCGGGTTTTCGGCCGCGTTTCTAGTTCAGGATGTGCACCGCGAGGCGATGAACGGCCTCTGCCGCTTCCATCATCGTCTCGGGGAGGGTCGGATGCGCATGGATGGTCATCGCGATATCACGTGCGGTTGCACCCAGCTCCAGGGCCAACGTCGCCTCGGCGATCAACTCCGTCACTTCGGGACCGATCATCTGAACGCCGAGCAGCTTGTCGGTCTTCTTGTCGGCAATCACCTTGGTCCAGCCCGCCGTCTCGCCGAGCGACAGGGCGCGACCGGATGCACGGAACGGAAACCTACCGACGACGGGATCGAAGCCTTGCTCGCGAGCCTCGTCTTCCGTCAAGCCCACCGCTGCGATCTCCGGATCGGTGAACACGACGAGAGGGATCCCGGTCGGATCAAAGGCTGCCCCCTTGTCCCCGGCGATCGCCGCAGCCGCGACAAGACCTTCGGCCGAACCCTTGTGGGCCAGCATCGGTTGACCAGTCACATCACCAACGGCCCAAATGGACGCGACGTTGGTGCGTCGCTGCGCATCGACGGGGACGAAGCCGCGATCGTCCACGGTAACCCCCTGCTCTTCGAGCCCAACACCTCTGCCGTTGGGCGTCCGCCCCACCGAGGAAAGAACCTTGTCGCACGCAATCTGCTGCACGCCGCCATCACTCGTTTCCACATCGACGACCAGTCCATCCGCAGTCTCGGCGTAAGACCGCGCCTTGGCCCCGAGTACAAGCTTGATCTTGGCCTTCTTCAGCGACCGAGTCATTTCCTTGGACAGCTCGGGATCCATGTTGGGCAACACACGATCCATGAACTCGACGACTGTGACCGCGACGCCCAGATGCCGATAGACGAACCCCAGCTCCAGACCGATGTAGCCGCCGCCGATCACGACAAGCCGTTTGGGAAGCGCGTCGGGACTCAGCGCCTCGGTCGACGACCAGACATGCGGGTCGCCGAACGCAAACCCGGGAATCTCGATCGGCTTACTGCCGGTCGCTACGACGATGTTGCGGGTATCGAGTACCTGCACGCCACTCGGGGATTGGACTTCGACCTTGTCGGGACCTGTGACGCGGGCCATGCCCGCAACGAGTTCCACGCCGTTCTTAGTCAACAAGTGACGCACGCCGCTGGTCAGCTGATCGACGATCTTGCCCTTCCAAGCGATGAGCTTTGCCAAATCGACGCGCACACCATCGACGTGAATCCCCATGGCCTCCGCATTGCCGATCCGGTGGACGAGCTTCGCAGCCGAAATGAGCGCCTTACTCGGAATGCAGCCAACATTGAGACATACACCGCCATACTCTCGGCCCTCGACAATCGCGACCTTTTGGCCAAGCTGACCAAGCCGAATCGCGCAGACGTACCCCGCCGGTCCGGCTCCAATGACAACAGCGTCCCAGGTCATGCCTTCCTACTCCTTTGGAAATCATCTTCGAGTCTAGAATCGACCCGCAGTTCCACATCCGTGATCAGCGTCGCAGGATCGAGCGGAGGACCCGCCTCCGCCTCGCGAATGACACGCCCGATGCGTCCATCGACCTCGTCCACGAGTTGGGCCTCACGTTCGTCGTTCCAAAGCCCACGCTGCGCGAGGAAACGCCGGTAACGCTCGACCGGGTCCTTTTCGAGCCACGCCTCGACCTCGGCGGCGTCGCGATAGCGCGTCGGATCGTCGGACGAGCTGTGACCGAGCTGACGATACGTGACGGCCTCCACCAAGGTCGGACCGCCGCCCTTGCGCGCGCGCCTCAGTGCGTCAACAACAACTCGGTAAACGGCCAAGACGTCGTTGCCGTCGACCCGAACACCTGGCATGCCGTAGGCACGCGCCTTGACCGCGACGCTATCGACCGCAGTCTGTGCCGAGAATGGCACCGAGATCGACCACTGATTGTTCTGGCAGACGAACACAACCGGCGCCTTGTACACAGCGGCAAAGTTGAGGCCGGCGTGAAAGTCGTTGCTGCTCGTGGCGCCGTCGCCAAGAAAACCAAGAACAGCCTCGTTCGTCTTGCGATACGCGGCCGCCATCGCCAAGCCGGTCGCGTGCGAGATCTGAGTGCCGATCACCGACGACATGGCGACGTATTTTCCTGCACGCCACGTGTAGTGACACGGCATTTGCCGGCCCTTACAAAGATCGAGACCGTTGCCAATGAGTTGCGCGACTGCGAGCTCGAGCGGCAAGCCGCGCATCATCGAAATGGCACCCTCGCGCAGCGCCGGGACGATCCAATCCTGTTGGTCCGCGGCACGCGCACAGGCAACGATCGTCGCCTCTTGCCCCTTGACGGGACCATAGAATCCGATCCGCCCCTGCCGTTGCAGCGCCAGCATCCGACGGTCGAAAATGCGAATCTCCATCATGTCGCGATACAGCGCCACGAAGGCGTCGTCGTCGAGCTTCGGCAGGTTCTTCTTGGAGACTTTGCCGCTCGCAGTGAGCACGTGGATCAGCTCGCCGGCTGCTGTCATGTCGGGTCCAACCTTGCTGCTAAGCCTCGAGGATCAGGTTGATTGGATCCTCGAGGCAGCTCTTGATGACATTCAAGAAACGTACGCCATCGGCTCCATCGACGATGCGGTGATCAATCGAAACCGACAGATACATGACATCGCGCACACGAATCTCGCCGTCGACGACACGCGGTGCCTGATGGATCTTGTGCACGCCAAGAATTGCAACCTCTGGGAAGTTGATGATCGGCGTGGCAAAGAGCCCGCCGAGGTTACCCGCGTTGGTGATGGAGAACGTCCCTCCCTTGAGGTCCTCGGGCATCACCTGGCCGGCGCGGGTCCGATCGGCAAGCGCCTGCAACTCGCTGGCGATCTCAACGACGCTCTTGCGATCCACGTCTCTGATCACGGGGACGATGAGGCCGTTGTCGGTATCTGTCGCGATG
>CAYSWE010000074.1:0-13048 GCA_964434515.1 uncultured Phycisphaerales bacterium
ACTCAGGGCTGGTGCGCTGTTCACACACTCCGTGCGTTTCGCGCCTGGCGGCCGCTTGTTTGCCGCTGGCGACGATGGCTTCGTGCGCGTGTGGGACGTGAACCGGCGTAGCCAGTCCCTAGCGTTCCCGGTGAATGGAGGCGGCATCCTCGAGCTCGCTATCACGCGTGACGGCCGCGTGCTCGCAGCCGCCGGATACAGCCCTCACGTCTATGTCTGGCCGCCGGTGGCCAAGTAGGCACAGGTACGTCTCGCGGTGATCAACGGCCGAGCGTCAAGAGCACGCCGTTCGACGCTCTTACAGGCGCGACTGTCTGCAGATTATAGAAGTACGTCTGATAGAACAGTCCGACGCCGCTCAACGCAGACACGTTCGGGATGGTGAACGGCCCCACGCGCCAGCGTTTCGTCAATGCAACCTGGGCTGGGAGGATGAAGCCCAGCCTCCATCCCCAGCAACACGCATCGAAGAGCGAATGGTGTTCCGGCCTCCCCTGGGGCTGGAACGTCACGTACGTCACACCGACGTAGCCGGTCCAGGTCCTCGGATCGCGCGGATCGGGGATCCGGCCTGCGGGTGCTCCGCGGCCTTCGAGCGACAATGCTTTGCCAAGAAACGCGGGGCCCGACGCGTTCAGCTGTATCCCATCGCAGCCCTGGCCGAGGACCTCCACCATCGCACCGGGATTGGTCAGCATCCACAGCTCGTCACCGTGTTTCGGCGTCACAGCGCCAAAGTACAGATTGCCACCGCACGCGGTCAAGAACTCGGCGTTCGACGAACTGCGGCCGACGTTGATGTCGCAGAGCAGCTTCGTCCCCGAAGCTGTCCCGTCCGAGACGTAGAGTTCTCGGCCAGTTGCGCGTTCTCCGGCGACAAAGAACACTCGGTTGCCAACACACGCGAGCTGATTCGGGGACGACGATCTGCTGCCCGGATAGATGTCCTTGACCAGCTTGGTGCCTGCCGAAGTGCCGTCCGAGACGTAGAGTTCCGTGCCGGTTCGACCTGAGAACGAGATGTTTGTTGCCCGGAAGAAGACCTTTTTCCCGCAACACGTGAAGCTGGCCGGCGAGCTGCTCGTAGATCCCTTCCAGATATCCTTGAGGAGCCGCGTGCCCGCGGACGTCCCGTCGGACACATACGGCTCGCGGCCCGTGAGTCCGCTGCGGAAGGCCGAGAAATAGACCTTGCCATCGCAACAGACGAGGTCACGCGGGGAAGAGCTTGAAGCACCTGGAGCGATGTCCTTGACGAGTTTTACGTTGGTACCGTCATACATGAAGAGTTCGGTGCCACTGCTGCCGTTGTTCGCCGTAAAGAAGATACGCGTCGTGCCCTGAGCGTCGGTGCACGACACGAGCCGCTCCGGCGCCGAACTCGCTCCACCGCTACGGATGTCCCGAACGAGCTTCGTTCCCGCAGTCGTTCCATCGCTTTCCCAGAGTTCGCTACCCTGCGCGATCGTGGATCCGCGAAAGTAGAGCTTGCCGTCGCTGCAGACCAGATTGGACGGCGACGAGCTGCTCGGTCCGACGACGAGGTCTTTCAGCATGCCCACTTTGCCGGTGGCTGGATCGGCCATCCATAGCTCGTTGCCGTGGCGCCCATCATTGGCTTGAAAGAATAGCTTGTTGTTGCAACAAACAAGGAACCTCGGATTGGAGCTGCCTCCCCCCGGCCTCAGATCGTGCAGCTTTAGAGCCGAACCGTTCCATTCGTAGAGCTCCACGCCCGTACTATTGAACACGCTCGTTTGAGCGCGAAAGTAGACTCTGTCGCCGCAGCATACGAATTCTGTCGGCGACGAAGAGGCCGCTCCTGGATTGATGTCTCCGATGAGGGTGCACTTGCGCGTCGTTGTGTTGTAGGCGTATGGCTCGCGACCGCTCAACCCCGCGCGAGACGCGGAGAACACGACTGTATTTCCCCAGCAAGACGTGAGTCCCGCAGGCGATGAAGACGCTGTTGTCGGCGCCGGCTCGAGGTCCTTGAGCAGTTTCGTTCCGGCACTCGTGCCGTCGGTCCCCCACAACTCCACGCCGTGCCCGCCGGGGATCTGTATACCGTCCGAGGCGGCGAATACGCACTGTGTCGCACTGATGGGAGTCCACCACGCGGGAGAACTACTCCCGGTCCCCGGAATGATATCCCGGATCCGCTTCGTGCCGGCCGCCGTACCGTCGCTGATGTACGGCTCGCGCCCCTCCGAAACCGTAGACGCAGAAAACAACAGCCTTCCGCCCCAACGTTGGAGATTGCTCGGACCCGAACTAGATCTGCCAACGACGATGTCCTTGACCAGAGAGGCGCGACCAGCGCTGTACTTGTAGAGTTCCACGCCGGAGCTGCCTCGAGCCTGAAAGTAGACCGCGTTGCCAACCGTGCAGAGCTCCCTCGGGAAGCTGCTGCGTCGTGGCCCGCCGATATTCGAGGCCGGGACGGTGCCGGCAGCCGTGCCGTCAGTCTTCCAAAGCTCATGACCCCGGGTGAGATCGCTGGCAACAAAGAACAGGTCGTTGCCAATCACGCCGGTGGTGGCAAGGTCGAGCTGGCTGTTCCCTGGGCCAGCTATGATGTCCTTGACGATCGTTGTTCCCGCAGGGGTGCCATCGGTTTGCCAGAGCTCTGTCCCAGCGGTGGGCGTAGCGGCTCGGAACAGGGTCTTGCCGCGATGATTGGTGAACTGACTCGCCCCTGAGCTGAGCGTGCCCGGGTAGATGTCCTTGACGAACACGGTCGTCGCCGTGGTGCCGCCGGTCTTCCAGAGTTCGCGTCCACGTCCGATCGTGATAGCCGAGAAGTAGATCTCACTGCCCGCGCTGCTGAGCTTCAGCCACGCCGGCGAGCTGGATCCTGCGCCGGGAATGATGTCTTTGATCAGAACTGTGCCGGAACTCGTCCCATCGGAACACCAGAGTTCTTGCCCCTTCTGGCCGTCATCGGCCGCAAAATAGAGCCGACCGTTCCTACACTCACCGAACATATTGCTCGTGAGTCCAGACCGAGCGCCCGGCTTGATGTCTTTGACGAGAAGAGTGCCCGCAGCCGTTCCATCGGTCCGATAGAGTTCGTGACCTGTCGCCAAGCTGGTCGCGGCAAACAATAGCACGGAGCGACCGCCGCCGAGGTTGCAGCACGTGAGGCCACTGGGGTTCGAACTGCGCGGACCGGCATCGATGTCCTTGACCAGCAGGGTCCCAGCCGCGGAACCGTCCGTGCGCCAGAGTTCGCGGCCTTCGTCGCAGGTGGCGGCTGTGAAGTACCAATAGCGTCCGCAGCGAATGAGGCCCTTGTTTAGCCTGCCGCCTTGCAGACGAGTACGCCCCGAATTGGGGGAAGAGCTCGTCGCCGTGCCGCGGGTATTGATGTCGCAGGCCTCGGTGCAGGGAAGCTGCGAGTAGAGCTGGGGGACCGCGAACAGGACGGTGGCCCCCGCCAACAGACAGGAGATCGAACGCATACATAAACCTCGGGTGAGTGTGATCCGAAAGGGGGTGATGAACCACTCCCAGTGCACAGCGCGATCGTTTCCGTCAAGGAAACTGCGCGAGATCGCGAAGCCTCCCTTTGCCATCTCGAACTCTGCAAGACGTAGCCGAACTCGACCTGGGGCTCTTCGCCGACGCAAGTCCAGGTTCGTTCGGGGCGCGCTCGCCGACTGGCTCGGCCTTGGCCGCCGCGGCGACATCGGGATCGCTCGGATCCCGGCGCTAATCCCAGCTCTTCGGATTCTCCCAGAGCGCGGTCGGTCAGTAACCCAGGTACTCCTTGACGCCGTTACTGACTTCAAAGTCCGGCGAGGTAGTTACCCCCGACGATTGCAACGCAAAGCTTAGGTCTTTGAGCTTCGGATCATTCGGAATCGCAAGCTTCGTCGCGCGCGCCGCCGCCGAGGTCTGCATCCAGGCGTCGAGCACGATCCAAGGCTTGGTGAAATCGATCCAGTTTTTGCATCCACGCCCGAGCATGTGCGTTTTGGCCTGCGGCACGCTGTGCAGAGCTTCGACCCGAAGGGACTACTCGCAATAGATGCGGACCGTCTCGCCGTCGTCGCGGGCGACATCCACTTGGAGCGCGGCAAGTTCGGCGATCAACTCCTCGTCGTTCAGCTTGCCCAGGTGGGAGAGGTCAATGCCTTGCTCCGACAGGCGGCGGCCGACGCGGCCCGGAACCAGAGTCGACAGCTTGATCCCTGTGCGGATCAGCCCGAAGGGCACGCGGATGTTGACGCTGTCCCGGTTCGGCGAGTCGACGACGATGCGTAGGTAGCGCGGCGCCCTGGGGCGCGCTCCGTCGGTCGCTGTCTTGGCAGTGCCATCTGGCACCGCAGAGGGCAGTCGTTCCAGCAACTTCTCCGCCTCGATGGGCGTGATCTTGCCGGCCGCGAGCATCTCCAAGACTTTATGTCGTTCCGAGGACATGGTCGTTCTCCTTTTCATTGTAGCGCCCTCGCTCAGCAGAGCTGATCCAGCGCTTCTTCCACGGTCATTTCGCCGCGTTCCAAGCGCTTGACGACATCGAGGTTCGGGGAAGGAGCGTCGAACGAGCTGTCGAGTTTGCGAATGATGACGGTGAGGCGGTTCTTTACCGTTGGGTAGCTGATATCGAACAGCTCTCCCATGCGCTTAATCGAGCCGTGGCTACGCACGAAGGCGGTCACGAAGAGCTGCTCCTCGACGGACAGTCGGGCCATCGGCGGCACGTCAAACTCGCCCTCCATGGCGGCATGGCTGTGGGGGCAGACAAGCCGCCGGATCGACATCTGGACCCCGCATTCGGGGCAAAGCGCCTTGGAGATATCCATCGTGCTCGCACCTTTCGTCGACAGAACACGGCACAGAGGTAACGAAACACAATGTGCGAATGAACTTCTTTGATACATTTTCGGATCGATGTGTAGATCCTTCAGCGAGAGATCAACAAAATGGAGTCAACCGCCATCAAGACCGCACGCCGCGGCCTTGCCCGGGAGGGTCGTTATCGTTGACTAAACTTACGTCAACTTCCTGCTTCCCAGTTACCACACGAACTTGGCCAACGAACTCGAGAAGTCGCGCAAGACCTATCTCTACGACTTGGGCGTGCGTAACAGCGTTCTCCGCGACTTCCGTAGCACCGAAAAACGCGACGTCTGGTGCCGTTCGCCTACTGTCTTGGAACTCGTGGCAGCCCGTGTTTCTTCGGGCTCTCGTGGCTACCCCTGCGCCCGTTCCCTTCTATGAGGGCTAGCGAATCAGTTCGGCGTTTGCGTTGGTGAGTCGCCAGGACGCGAGCGTGGGTCCGTGTGCAATCAGCCCCTGCGTGTAGAGTGTTTTCAACCGCAGTCGATTATCGGCCGGGATTGGCAGCGTCACGCGAGCTTCGCCAATCGGCGCAGCAATGAGCACGGCGGGAATGGTCACGAGTGCGGCTGGATCGAGCCCGAGGCAGCCGTAGGGCGGGATTGGGATTCGCCGATTGGCTGCCCGGAGCGCTACGAGAAGCACGGCGGCCTGCACTCTCGTGGCGTAGCCTGGTAGAGCTGCTATGCGCACCAAGTGCGACTGGCCGACGAATGGCGGGGATTCGCCGTGTATTTGTCGATGCCGGTTGACGTACTGGTCGACCGGTGACGCAAAGTGGAGAGCCTGCGTAACGAAGATCAAGTCTGGGTCGCCATCGTGATCCGAGTCGACAGCGATTCCAGCACCATTGGCAAGCCTCGTGCCCGGGAACGCGTTTCGGACGGCGCGAAACGCTCGCCCGCCGACGTTCTCCTGCAACTGCGGTGGCTGCCCGAGCTGGAACACAATCAGGTCTACGTCGCCGTCGAGGTCCGTGTCGGATGGGACGAACGACATCGTCTGGCCGGAACCCGTTGGCAGCGGGAACCGAGAGCCTGCGTTGCGGAAGCGACCCTTGCCGTCGTTCAGCCAAACACGATCGCTCCCGGATACGACGCGGTCCACGGCGAGCACAATGTCGAGATCCTGATCGCCATCGAGGTCGAGGAACCACCCGTCGTGGCTGAACGTTGTCGCCGATGGCAGCCATGCCGTCGCGTTGGTGAACTTTCCTTTGCCATCGCCCGTGAACAAACGACACCCGAACTGCCCTCCCGTGAGCACATCGACGTGACCGTCCCCGTTGACGTCTCCAGCACGGGCGAACCGCACGGCAATGACTTTCGGAAAAGGTCCGGGCTGATTCGAGAAGGCGCCCTTGCCGTTGTTCCAGTAGATGCGCGGTGACCCGAAGATCGTCATGGCATCGAGTAGAAGGAGGTCGAGATCGCCGTCGCCATCTAGGTCATGGAGCAAGCCAGATCCGCCGCGCGCCGCGATGGGGAACTGCCCAGCCGGGGCGTCGGTGAAGCCACCGCGTCCGTCGTTGAGCAGCAGTCGGTGTCGTGTGTTGGCCCGCTGCGGCGACTCCAGCAATACAATGTCCTGGTCGTGATCGCCGTCCACGTCACCAAGGAGTACTTGTGCGACGTTGTCACCGAACGCGGGCAGCCGCTTCACACTCTCGTCAAGAAAGCGGCCGTTTCCATCCCCAATCAGCAATCGGTTCCTTGGCACAGCCCGGTTTGCTAGTGTTCCGATGAAGACGTCCTGCTGCCCGTCGCCGTCGAAGTCAGCTACCGCGAACTTGGGGAATGGAACGGGCTGCGTGCGCACGTCGTAGCCGGGGAGCTTGGCGAAGCGGCCTACGAGTTGCGCGGACGCCAGCCCCGTACTAAACATCACGCAGCCGACGATCGAGAGTCCGTACCTGTTCATGTTTGGCTCCGTGGTTAGCCGGGATCGTACCCGAATCCGCCGTCACCCCCGACCATCCCCGCACGGACGAAGACAGATTCGATCGCTGCGGACGACAGCCAAGCTGGCCGCGCTACTTGCCGGATCGCTTCTGGGCTTGCTTCTGCCACCGGCGGATTCGCGCGATCATCGCTTTGGCTCCGCCGACGGAGTCTTTGACCGCCGCCGGGGGAGGGTCCGGGTAGCTGCGGATCAGCACTTGGTAGAGTCGGATCGCACGTGCGTAGTCCCCGGCCTGTTGGTAGCTGTGGGCGATGTCGAATCGGGCCCGGGCTCGCCGGTTCTCCGGTGCCCCTGGGTCGTTGGCGGTCTGACTCATGAGTCTGCGCGCCTCGGCGCCTTTGCCCCTGAGCGATGCCAGAGTCGCCAGTCGGCTGTTGAGTTCCCACTGCGTGAACTCGAGCGGGCCGCGCATCCGTTCGAGCAGCGCTTTGCCGCGCTGGAACTGACGCGTGCCCATGTAATCGTCGAATAGCTGGCGGAAGTGTCGTTCGGCTTGCCGGTCCGTCGGCGCGAGCGCGAGGAACCGCTCGAGCAACTCCATGCGGCGATTGCGCACCTCGTTGCTGACTTGGAACCCGTAGAGGTTCTTGTCGGAGAGCGCTTTGCGGATGGCCTCGATCGAGTCCGGTACGGCCTCGACCGACAGTGCACGTTGCTCCAAGGAGTGGATGCTTTCTTCGAGTCGATGGATGCGCTCGGCCTGGCCTTGGACTGTCTTGCGCAGGTTGGCGAGAGCGGTGGGACTTGATGGCGGTGTCTTCTTGGCGGCTGCCGGTGCGATGACGCGCGAGCCGGTAGCCAGGTGGTTGGCCGTCGACTCGACTCGATCGAGACTCGCAGTCCTCGCCGCGCCCAGACGGGACGCTACGACGTCACTTCTGTCGTAGGAGAAAATGCGTGCTCCGCGGGGCGCCCCTTGGCCCGTTTGCCCCTCGGACCCTCACGGATGCGAGCTGCGTTCGCGGCGGATGTGGGCGAGCATGCCGAGGCCCTCGAAGATCATCCATACGATCATTGCTGTGAGCAGTAGGCCGACCGAGAACAGCAGCCAGTTGTTGGCGAGCCAGAAGCCGCGTGTCTGGATCACCAGGGACGTGAGTGTGACCACCATGACGAACAGCATTGGGATCACGAGGGGCAAGACGGGGCGGCGGCGTTGCGAGAAGTAGAGCGCGAGCACCATGAGCGTGAGTCCGGCGAGCATCTGATTGCTGGCGCCGAAGATCGGCCACAGCAGCCAGGCGGCCTCGGTGGTTTGGCCGGGTTTGGCTGGATTCTCGACTGTCCAAAGTGCGAGGGCGATGGCCGGCAGAACGGCAATGAGCGTGGCCACGAAGCGGTTGGCTAGGATGCGAATGCGCAGGGCGTCGCCGATCTCGGCCACGATGAAGCGTTCGATCCGTGTGGCGGTGTCGAGCGTCGTGGCGGCGAACGAGATTACGAGCACGGCCATGAGAGTCTTGGCGACTGCCGCCGAGAGACCGATCTGTTCCAGGAACGCGCCGCCGCCGAGCACAAACGCGGCGGCTTTGTTGGCTCCGGCGTTCTGCCAGGTGTCGTAGTAGACCGACCACGACAGGTCCGCGACCGTGCCTTGCCCGGGTAGCGTGCAGGTGGTGACGAGCCCGATGCCTGCTACTGCCGCCATCGTCGACGCGAGCGCGAGCGTTCCCTCGCCAAGCATGGCGCCGTAGCCAATCATGCGTGCATCACGGAGCGATGCGATTTGTTTGGAAGTCGTGCCCGAGGAGACGAGCCCGTGGAAGCCGGAGATCGCTCCGCAAGCGATCGTCACGAACAGCAGTGGGAACAGCGATGGGGCACCGTCTGCGTGCGTGCGAATCATCTCCGCGTCGAAGTCCGGGTGCGCGACGAACAGGCCGGCGTACAGCAGAGCGAGGCCGACGAAGAGTTGATGGCTGTTGATGTAGTCGCGGGGTTGTAGCAGCAGCCAGACCGGAAGGAGGCTGGCGATCGACGAGTAGGCAAACAGCGCGAGGATCCAGGTGGTCTTGGCTTGACCGCGATCTAGGCCGAGATCTTGCAGGGCGAGTGGGTGGCTTGCGCCGATCCAGACGCAGGTATAGAGGATGACAAGCGCAGCGAGGGAAGGGAGGAGCGCGGCGACACGCTTCTTGTAGATGAGCCAGCCGATGACCACAGCGACGACGATCTCGATGTTGATGGGTAGCACCGAGGTCGGAACGGCGACGAAGAGCCCGGCGATGGCCATGGCAAAGACGGCGAGCACGAGCCAGCTCAGCACGAGCACGAAGCAGAGGAACATGACGCGCACGCGAGGATTGAGGACGTTGCCGGCGATGTCGGCGATCGAGCGGCCACGTTCTCGGATGCTGGCGACGAGCGCTCCAAAATCGTGCACCGCCCCCATGAAAATCGTGCCGAGCACGACCCAGATGAGCGCCGGGAGCCAGCCCCAATACGCCGCAACGCAGGGCCCGATGATCGGCGCCGCGCCAGCGATCGACGTGAAGTGGTGGCCGAACAGGATGTGTCGGTTGGTCGGAACGAAGTCCTTGCCGTCCTCGAATTCGACGGCCGGCGTTACGATCTCCTCCTCGTCCTCGAAGATCTTCCTTCCGACGAAGCGCGCGTAGAAGCGGTAGCCGAGGACGAAGGCGACTAGGACGAATGCAGCGACGGCAGCGGCCATGCGGGTCTCTGTTGGTTCGAGGGGGAGTGTGTGGAAGAAAGCATGTCGTGCGGACGGGAGCGAGGACAGGCTCAAGCCGTTGGCTTGGATTCAGACACGGCTCACCCTCGTTCGTTCGCGTCCGGTCGGTTCGGGCGTCACCCCGGAGCCGAGTCCGCGTATCATGGTGCCCTATGAAGAGACTTCTGCTCACGCTCGCCGCCTGCCTGCAGGTCACGGCGCTGGCGTTTGGCCAGGGGATTCCTGGTCTCGATGACACGGCCGGTTTGCCGGCGGGGCCGCGACTCAGCATCACCGCCAAGCTCGCACGCGCAGCGCGGGCAGGCGAGGTCGTCGACCTGGTGCTCCAGGTCAGGCTCGAGCCGGGTTGGCACATCTACGGTGCGGCCGAGACCGCCGCGACGCCGACGGAGCTTAGGTTCGACGCGAAGGCTCTCGCCAAGAGCGGCCTGCGGCTTTGGGGCGACGCGCGGATCCCCCCAGGGAAGCGACACGAGAAGTTCGGCCTGGTCTCCCACGAGCTCACGGGCGAGGTCGAGATCCGTCAGAGCGTGCTCGTGTCCGACGCGACGAAGCCCGGCAAGCTCGTGCTCGCGGGCGAGCTGGCGTACATGGCCTGCACCTCCGAAATGTGTGACGAGCCGACCGCGACGGGCTTCGAGGCCGAACTCCAGGTCCAGGCGGGCGCGCCGCGCGACGAGTTCGTGCCGAGGCACGTGCGGATCACGGCGGGATTTGCCAAGAAGGCACGCGCCGGCGAGACCGCGGTCCTGGAGTTGGATGTCTCGATCCAAGCGGGCTGGCACATCTATGGCGGCAAGCAGGTCGAGGGCGTCCCGACCAAGATCACGGTAACCGA
This sequence comes from uncultured Phycisphaerales bacterium, assembly GCA_964434515.1. Classification (GTDB taxonomy): domain Bacteria; phylum Planctomycetota; class UBA1135; order UBA1135; genus CAYSWE01. The sequence continues at coordinate 10,341 of CAYSWE010000074.1, forward strand.
CGCGGCGGGTCTCAAGCTAGGCGAGGCCAAGCTGCCGGACGGCGAACCGCACAAGGTGCCTGGGCTCGAGGAGACGGACTACTGGCTCAAGGGTAAGGCCAAGCTCGTGCAGTCCTTCGTCGTCCCCAAGGATGCCAATCCCGGCGAGCGCGAGGTCGTTGGCCAACTCGACTACATGCCGTGCACAGACTCGATGTGTGAGCCGCCGACGTTCTTGACGTTTCGTGCCAAGCTGACGGTCGAGGCCGGCGCGGCGCGGGCACAGCCCGCGAAGAGCGGCGGTGATCCGAAGAGCAGTGCAACAGGAGGCGGCAAGCAGCTCGCCGGCGGCGCCGCCATCAAGAACGAGCTCGCGGGAACGTCGCTCTGGTTGTTCTTGCTCGCGGCGATTGGCGGCGGACTGATCGCGCTCATCATGCCGTGCACCTATCCGATGATCCCGATCACGATGTCGTTCTTCACCAAGCAGGCGGAGGCACGCGGCGGGCGCGTGACCTCGCTGGCCTTGACCTACGGCCTCGGCATCGTGCTCATCTTCGTGCTCATTGGATTGGTGATCGGGCCGGCCATCGTGCCGTTCGCGACCCACGCGATCACCAACATCGTGATTGCCGTGCTGTTCTTCGCGTTTGCGTTGTCGCTGTTCGGCGTGTTTACGTTGCAGCCGCCGCGATTCTTGATGAACTTCGCCGGCAAAGCTTCGATGCGGGGCGGCTACTTTGGCGTCTTCATGATGGGCGCGACCCTGGTCGTGACCTCATTTACGTGCACGGCGCCGTTCGTTGGCAATGTGCTGGCATTGGGGGCGACCGATGGTTCCGGTCGCGTTGCGCTTGGCATGGCGGCCTTTGGCTTGACCATGGCGATCCCGTTCGTGGCGCTGGCGCTCGTCCCTGGTCGCCTGTCGTCGTTGCCGCGCAGCGGCGAGTGGATGAACACGCTCAAGGTCACGCTCGGTTTCGTCGAAATCGCCGCTGCGCTCAAGTTCGTCTCCAATGCCGATCTGGCTTGGAACTGGCGGTGGCTCTCGCGCGAGCTGTTCCTCACGCTGTGGGCCGGCATCTTCTTGATCGCCGGGATCTATCTGCTGGGGATGATCCGCTTCAAGGGGGAGAACGGTGACATTGGTCCCGGCCGACTGGTCGGCGGGCTCAGTATGATCCTGTTTGGGTTCTACTGTGGCGCCGGGGCGCTCGGCAATCGTTTGGATGCCACGGTCATGGCGGCAATGGCGCCGCCGTATTCCAATCGCGTGCAAGCGGCTGCCGGAGGCGGCGCGACCGGCGCAGAGTCCGGTCGCTCGATCATTGAGGACGACTATGAGAAGGCCAGGCAGTTGGCGATCGCCCAAGGCAAACGGCTGTTTGTCAACTTCACTGGGGACACCTGACAGAACTGTCGCGGGATGGAGTTTGGCGTCTTCCCGCGTCCAGAGGTCTCTGGACAACTGAGTAGCATGATCGAAGCCCGCTTGCACACCGACCGGGTTGGACGGCCGCACCACGAGGAGATCGTCGCGCTGCAGGCCAAACTGACCGGCGTCAAGACCTTGCCCGTCTATCTCTTGATGGAGCCCAAGTCCGAGAAAGTCCTGTCGCGTCGCAGCGGAGCGACGGCGACGGTCGGAGCGTTCCTCGACTTTTTGAAGAGCGCGGACGAGAGCAACTGAACCGCTATCGCCCGGCGTCGACCCGCACCGGACCGGCGTCGTGCCATACGCCGGCATCGACGCCGGGGAGTGAAATCGCGGGGACTGCGCCCAGAACCGGTTGCCCGGCGGGGAGCCCGCGAACGTCAAAGCGACCCTCGGCGTCGGCTTGCGCGCTGAGGGGCCACGCGCCGGACGTGGGCTTGGGCCAGCCGGGCAGCGTCCAGCGCAGCATCGCACCGCTTGCGGGCTTGCCGTCGGGACGCAGCGCGCGGCCGCGGGCGGCGGCGGCGTGACGGAACGTCAGGAGAATCGGCGAGCGATCCCCTTTGCGAAACTCGACCCCGAGTGATGGCGGAGAACCCTGTGTGCTTGGCGTTGTCGCCCATCACCGCACAGAAGAGTTCGTAGCTTCCGAGCGGCAGCGTCAGTCGGGATCGAGCGTCGCCGTCGCTGAACGTGGACGAAGGGGCCACGGGCCAGGCCTTGCCGGCGGTGCGGTCCAAGACCCAGATCGTCGGGGCGACGAGGCGCCTTCCTGTTTCGGCGACACACTCGAGCGGACGCGACAGGCCTCGTTCCACGCGGAGGTTCAGGGTTGCTTCCTCGCGGGTTCCCGATCGTGCCTCCCATCGCTCGGAGGGGCGAATCGTTAGGTCCGCGTCGCTCCTCTGCTCGAGCCAAGCCGGAACTTGTGCGTTCAGGACGATGCGTCCCGGCCGCAGGCCGTGTAGGACGAAGCGCTGACCGAACGGCAGCCCGACGACATCAAAGATGCTCGCTCGCGCATCGCCCGCGTCGGCGCGCAGTTCGCAGCTGACGTTGGCGCAGAGTTATGCCGGCGATCCAGCAAGAACGTTCCTGGGCGCGACCGGTCGGCCGTCGCCGTCGGTGATTCCCACGCGCACCGCGAGACTCGCGCCGGTCAGGGCTCGAATGTCACCCAGGTCGAGGTCGGCGGCGGGCGGCACGCGAAACGTCTCGTTCGCGAAGTAGATGTCTCGCGTCTTCGAGCACCAACTCGCGCGAATCATGGAGTCGCCTGGCCGGACGTTCTCGA
>CAYSWE010000075.1:0-13008 GCA_964434515.1 uncultured Phycisphaerales bacterium
CCGATGTTTGGTGTGATCGGTTTTCTCATGACCGAGCCCCTGACCATCTTCCTCGTGGCAGGCTCGCTGTATGCGGGGAGTCGCTGGCTGCGCACTGGCTCGTGGTGGCAACTGCCGGCATGCGCTGTGGCCCTCGCCTACCTGGCGCTTACCAAGGTGCTCTTCGGCTACGTGCTCGTGTTCGGCATTGCTGGGGCATTCGTCTTGGCTTTGGTCCGGCGATCCGCCGCGTGGTGGCGCGCCGCCCTCGCGCTCGGACTCGGGCTGGCGCTTTGCACGCCTTACCTGGCATATACGCATCGGCTGACGCATCGACCGTTCTACTGGGGGACGTCCGGCGGCATGCAGTTGTACTGGATGTCGTCGCCGTATGAGAACGAGTACGGCGATTGGATCAACTACGTGTTGCAGGGCATGCAGGACAAGACCGACAACAACCCCGTCATGAAACACCACCGAGAGGTCGTCGGACGGGCGATGGGGTATCGCGGAGGTTTCGAACGCGAGCCGTACGAGAAGATGATTCTCCGCCTGGGCGTGGAGCAGGACGACGCGCTCTTCGATGCAGCGTTGCACAACATTCGAGCGCACCCGATCAAGTACATGAGGAACTGGTTCGCCAACGTCGCGCGCCTGCTGTTCGGAGTTCCATTCTCGTATCAGGCCCAGTCGTCGGGCTTCTTGTGCTACCTCTTTCCGAACCTGCTTCTGGTCGTGTTCTTTGGGATCGGGTTGACCGAGTTCGTCCGCCGACGGCGTCTGATCCCAGTGGAAGTGGCGGCGGTGGGTGGGTTTGTCGCGATCTACTTGGGCGGCGCGTCCTTGCTGAGTGCCTATCCACGCTTCTTTTATGTCCTTGCTCCGATGCTCTTCTGGTGGTGTGCGGTCTTGTTCTGCCGGCCGGGAACGGGACGACCTGTCGATGGAACGGTGCGCTTGGGCGAGTGACTCGGCTTGGTGGTCGGCTTGCGTCGCGACAGGATCGTGTGCAGTGCAAGGACGCGGCGCGCGGCGCGTGTCGTCGCGAGTGCGGTGAGCGTCGATCCGACAACTCCGCGGATCTCCTGCTTGAGACGCAGCGTCTTGCTCAGTTTCCTCCCCTCGAACTGGCGATACCAGGACTTGCGCGGCCGGTACGCCTGAGGTTCGTCGAAGGACAGCACCTCGATCCGAGCGAGTTTGCCCGATCGGTGGATCATGACCAGGAGGACTTGTTCGTGGGTTCGCACTCGATGCCGCTCGAGGTAGCCCCAGCCGATGACTTCGTTGTCGATTCGAGCTGTGAAGCGGAAGACCACACGTCGGCGGAGTGGCGACCCGGCGGCTTTGCGTACGGCACTAGCTTCGGCTTTGGTCAAGTAGAGCGTCTTACGAACACATTGCGCCTTGGGAAACGCCAAGGCGAGGGCCTCCTGGGCCGTGACAAGCACCTTGTGCTGCGCCGCCACGGGGAGCGCGCACAGTGCTGTCGTAAGGCCGAGGATCGGCAGCTTCGCACGCGGCGTCCGGCTTGCGCTAGAACACATAGCCGAGCAACGCATGGAACTGATCGTTCGCCTCGCGACGCGAGACAAAGTCGAGCTTGACGACGATCTGGGGGATCGGCTTGAAGTTCACGCCGACGGTCAGCAGGTCGTCGTCGCCAGAGCTCAGGGCTGCAAAGCCACTTGGCAAGGAAGCCTGCGTGTCGATGTGCTCATAGCGGAGGTAGGGCGTGAGTGAGATCTCGCTGCCCGGCGAGAGCGCCGCAAGAATGTCATATCCAGCCTCGACGTACCAGCCGTCGAGTCGTCTGGCGAGTCGTTGGCCGGTGGCTCGATTGTAGGAGCCCGCGTTCGCGACGGTTGCCACGGCCGCGAGGCCGCGCAGCCAGAGCGGCCCATTGCGATAGTCGGCATGCAACTCGACGATCGTCACCGGCAGCGCCGGAATCGCCGTCCTGCCGCGCAGCCGGTCCTGCCCGGACCTGCCATAGTAGACCGCACCGCCAGCGAGCAAGCCGGGCGTGTCGGCCCAGTCCACGCGGAGGACGCCCGCAAAGTCGTTGGCGGCGGCGCGATTGCCATTCTGTCGGCCACCGCGCAGGCCCGACGCGTCGAATCCGTCGCCGTCGAGCGACGTGACGGCGTAGGCGCGGTAGGCGAATCCGCCGACGTCGCCGAAGACGCCGAGCCCGTTCTCCCGCCAGGTCGTCGGCAGGATTTGCCGCTCCGTCAGAGAGCGCTGTGCGGTCAGGAAGGTCGTCGGCTCGTGCAGTTCGTTGACCAGGCCCATCGGCATCAGGAGAAGACCTGCGCGGAGATTGATCGCGTCGCGATACAGCCAGCCGATGTAAGCGAACTCCACGGAGACTTCGCCGCTGGAACTCGTCGTTCCCGAGCTTGCGTCGGTTGTCGCATGCTCGAACTCGATCTCAGAGTTGAACACAAAGTGTTCGTCAAACTTGTAGCCGACGTAGAGCACAGCGCGCAGCGCATCCAGGCGGTCGGTCGTTCCGGACCGCTGCTCAAATAGGAACTCGCCGTAGCCGCCGATCGAGAGCCCGTTGTCGACGGAGTACACCTTCGAGGCTGCGGGGCCGAACCCGTGCGTGCCGGGCCCCAACTCGGTGATCGTTGTGCCAAACTCGTTGCTGGCAAGTTCCCCCTCGAGGACTTGGAGCTTGGCCTCGAGGGCGCGCACGCGTTCCGTCAGGTCGGTCGCGGTTTGCTGCGGCTTTGCGACTGCAGCGCTGACCGGGACGAGCGCGAGGAGGATGCGGACGGCGGATGAGGCTTTCGGTGTCATTTGAGGGAACTCCTTGGGAATGTGATTGGTCGAGAGCCAGCGGCGCGGATGTGACCACGCAGGCCGCTCGACGCGCGAAGTCGGATGCCGGTGCCTCGGAACTCGGCGACGAAGACCTCGACGCCGGGCGAGTGCGCCGCGAACGCGAGCGCGCGATCGGGACCCTGCACGTAGAGCCCGGTGGAGAGGCAGTCCGCAGCCGTCGCCGTGGGGGCGAGAACGGTGAGGCTGCCGAAGTCACGGCACGGCCTGCCGGAGCGTGGATCGAGGATGTGGCTGTAGCGCTTTCCCTCCACGGTGATCGCTCGTTGGCTGTTGCCGCTGGTCGCGATCGAGCCGGTCCGGATCGCGATTTCGCCGATGGTTCGATTCCGCATCCGGGGGTCGGCGATCGCCAGCCAGACCTGCTGGCCGCCAAGATGCGCGACTTGGCCGCCGAAGTTCAGCACGGCCTCGACGTCGAGTTGGCGAAGTGTCGCGAGCGCCGCGTCGAGCGCGCGCCCCTTGGCGAAGCCTCCTTCTTCGAATCGCAGGGTTGCTTCGGTGCGCGTCGCGCGACCCGCCGTTAGGTGTAGCCCGAGGATTCCGCCGGCACTGCACAGGCGGGCGAGTTCGGTCGACGCAGGCACGCGGCCTCGCCCGCGCAAGTCCCACGCGTCCACGAGCGCGCCGACTCCGGGGTCAAACGTCCCTCGAGTGGCGCGCGACCAACGTAGCGCGGCGCGAAGATCGCGCGTCAGCTCCACCGAAACGGTTCGTGGCCGTCCCACCGGCTGGCGGTTGAGCTGCGCCAATTCGCTCGAGGCGGTCCAGGTGGAGAGGCGCGCTTCGACCGCCGCGACGCGACGGATCGCTGCCTCGCTCGCGGCGAGCGCCGATTGGCGATCGCGACCAAGGATCGATAGGCGGAGGGACGTCCCCATGGCGTGCACCACGCGCAGCACCGGTCGGCGATCCTGCGCCGCGAGCCCTGGTGCTAGCGTGATCGCGATTGCGAGGGGTGGATAGATCTCGGCGAGCGGTCGAAGCATGTCCGCTACTACTAATGCGAGTGATTCGCAGTTGCAATAGCCTGTCCTTCGACGGAGGTCGATCCGGCGTTTTTCCCGGACGACGGGGCTGCATCACACGACTTACGTCATATCAGCCAGTGAGGCCTGACGGACCTGGCGCACGGCTGCCTCGGCGGTTTCTTCCGTCCAGTGCAGCGTGTCGAAGAACTCTTCGTCCAGTTCCTTGATGGCGTGGTAGGGGCTCGGCTGCGCGGCCGCATGGTGCGCCAGCGCGTTCGCGATGTGCAGGAGTGTGGCGACGCGCCATTCCTCGGGATCCTCGCTCGCCTCGTGGTGGCGCTGGATCGCCGTGCAGAGCCGCTCGCTCATGTTCCAGCGGGCCGTCAGCACCGCGCCCACGTCCGCGTGGCTGAAGCCGAACACTTCTTTCTCGGCCAGGAACAACGGTTGTTGTCTCGTAAGGCTTCGGCGCACGGCTTCTGCAAAGCCGTGTTCGTTTTCCGTGAGGAGGAGGATCTTGCCGATGTCGTGCAGCAGGCCGCCGGTGTAGGCCTCTTCGAGTTCCATGCCGAAGTCGACGGGTGACTCCTTGACGATCAGCCGCGCAGCAGTCGCCGCCTTGATCGAGTGATCCCAGAGCCAGGCCGCGTTGAGGCCGGTCGAGACCGACTGTTTGCCGCGGAACTGCTCCAGGATCGTCGCCTGCACCACGAGGTTCTTTAGGATCTTGAGCCCGAGAATGCAGACCGCGTGCTGGATATCGCTGACCGGCACTCGGAGAGCGTAGATCGACGAGTTCGCGAGGCGAAGGACCTTGGATGCGATCGCCGGGTCCTGCGCCACGACTTCGGCGGCTTCGGCCGCCGATCCATCCGGGTCGTTCACGATGTGATTGATTTCGAACAGCGTTTGCGGAATCGTCGGGATCGTCACCGTTCCCGCGATCAGCTCCTCGAGCTGTTCCGCATCGGTCATTTTTGGCTCGGACAAAACGCAACTCCCCACGGTGGCCAGGGAGGTTATCGGTCGGCGGCGGCGTTGAGATTCGACCTACGTGTAGACTCTCGGTCCTACGGAGCTGTCAGCGTCGGTGGGTCCACTCGTGGGCCTGGTAGTGGCTGGTCAGCGCCGTGGCGTGTTCGAGTGTTGCTTGCGGCAGCCGGCCGGGTTTGCCTGCGAGGCCCAAGCGGGCCGCCACGTGATCGGCGATGGCCCGTTCGAGTTCGGCGGCATCGACACCGGGCAGCGAGCCCGTGAACGGCGTCTGGGGATGTGCGTTCAGGACGAGAGAGCCATGTTGGAGGCAGCGGCCTCGACGTCGTCTCTGCGCGCTACCAAAGACCTTGCGGCCATCGGGCAGGACGAGATCGAGCCCGGTGATCCTCGCGAAACACCAGCGCGACCGCGCCGCACTCGGCTCCGCGATCGGTTTGCACAGGCGGTGCCCCTGGGCTGCACACGCCTCGATCACGGCGCCGTTGATGATCTCGTACGACTCGCGCACTGAGCTAGGCAGGCAGCGCTCATCCGTGGCAAGGGCGAATGTGATGTCATCTGCATGAAGAATCGCACCGCCACCCGTCGTGCGTCGCACGAACTCGAAGTTGGCACGGACGTCGGCGAACTCCTGGGCCGCCTGGAAGTAGCCGAGCGAAATCGTGGGCTGCTCCCAGCGATAAAACCGAAGCCAGGTGCCTTCGCTGTCGAGCAAGGCCTCGTCGAGCGCCATATTCTCGGCGGCGCCATGCGCTCGGCTGGCGATCACCACGATGGCCCTTGGGGGCGCGGGCGAGGTCAGTGTGTCTCTTCGGCAGCGGCCTTCGCGTAGTCTTCGGCGTTCAGCAGCTTGTCCATGCCGCCGTCGCCGTCCGGCTCGATCTTGATGAGCCAACCCGCTCCGAACGGATCCTTCGCCAGTAGGTCCAGTTGATCCGCCACGCTTTCGTTGACAGCGCGGACCGTGCCGCTCACGGGGCTGAGGAGTTCCGAGACGGCCTTGACGGACTCGACTTCGCCGAAGACCTCCCCTTGGGTGATGGTCTTCCCGTTCGCCGGGAGGTCGACGAACACGAGGTCCGACAGTCGTTCCACAGCAATGTCGGTGATCCCGACCGTAACAAGGCCGTCTTCGAGTTTCGCCCATTCATGGCTTGACTGATAGCTCCGATCACTGGGGGGCATTGGCGTGTGGTCTCCTGGTTGTCGAGTCGTGCGAGCGGCGCAGCAGCGCCGCGAATGCGGTCGAAGATACCTGCATCGGGCCCGAAAGACTCCACTCGAACTCTTGAATCACCCCTCTAGCCTCTCTTGTAGAACGGCAGCTTGCAGATCGTCGCGACTTCGATCCTGTCGCGAACCCGAAAGCCCACCTTGGCTTCGGGGGTGGCCAGGTCCGCGCGGACGTAGGCTGTTGCAATGTTGCAGTCGAGCACCGGCGAGAATGTACCCGATGCGATCCAGCCGATCTCCTCGCCGTGGTGCTCGTCCGTTACCTGCACGACCGGGTAGTCCTGGCGTGGAACCCGCCGACTCTCGGTCGTGAGGCCGACCAGCAGGCGGCTCGGACCGTGCTCCTTGACCTTGGCGAGAGCGTCACGCCCGACAAAATTGGTGCCGAGCTTGACTGCCCAGCCCAACCGAGCCTCGAGCGGGTTGATGTCGTCCCGGAGTTCGTGCCCGTAGAGCGCCATGCCCGCCTCCAGCCGCAGGGTGTCGCGTGCGCCAAGGCCCGTCGGGGCCAATCCGTGCGCACGACCGGCCTCGAGCACGATGTTCCAAATCTGCGCCGCCGACTCCGCAGGGTAGTAGATCTCGAAGCCATCCTCGCCGGTATAGCCCGTGCGCGAGACGCTGCACGCTAGGTCTGCCACCTGGCCGTGTGTCCACTTGTAGTAGCCGAGGTCGGCCGTCTCGAAGTCGGTGAGAGGGTCGAGGATCGAGACCGATGCCGGGCCTTGCAACGCGATCATCGCGAGTGCTTCCGAGCGGTCCTCGATCGTGCAGTCGAGCCCGCGAGCATGCTGGCGCATCCATTCTAGATCGCGATCGCGGTTTCCGGCGTTTACGACCAGGAAGAACTCGCCGTCGTTGGTCGGTCGCTTGCTTCGATCGGGCTCAGGATTTCGATAGATCAGGACGTCATCGAGGACGCCGCCGTCAGCCTTCGTAAGGAGGGCGTAGCGAATGACGCCGGGCTTGATCTTGGTGATGTCGTTGGTCAGGACCTTTTGGCAGAGTGCCTCGGCGTCGTCTCCGCGAACGACGAATCGTCCCATGTGACACAGGTCGAACAGGCCACAATGGGCGCGCACGTTGCGGGCTTCCTCGAGGATCGACGTGTATTGGACCGGCATGTCCCAGCCCCCGAACGGCACCATCCGGGCGCCAAGGGCAACATGCTGCTCATGGAGGGGAGTTTTGTGCATTGCGCTGGCCAGTGTAGTCCGATGTGCCGTCTGGGCACGCGGATCTTTGCAGAACGCGCCCTACAGGTCGCCCAACTCCGCGATCTGCTGCGCCAACTCGTCCCAATCGATCGATTCGAATTCCCTTGGGCTGATCGGCGGTGGGTTGCCTGGTCCAAACGCGTCGGCTGCGCTCGAAGCCTCGTCGTCCCCACGACTCCCCGGCGCGTGCTCGGCACCGTCAAGCTCTTGGTAGAACGATGCGAGCGGCGAATCCGCCCACGACGGGGCGTCTTCGTCATCGATCCCGAAAGGAGTATCGGCATACGCCGCATCCGGGAAGGGCATGTCCATCCCCGGACCGTCGAATGACCCCTGACCGTCGAATGAGCCGCCGCCATCGAATGCGTCTTCGCCGAGACCGTCTTCGGCGTAGCCCTCCTGCCACCAGGCGAACCCATCCGTGACCTCTTGGTCGAGGCTCGACCAGAAGTCGCTCAGCCGACCGTCGCCGGCGAGCCATTCCCCCGAGAGGTCTGTGGCCAACGGGTCTGTGGCCAACGGGTCTGTGGCCAACGGGTCCGGTGCGGAACTCGTTGGGCCGACCGCGTCTGCGTCGAGCCCAAACCAGAAGTCCTCGTCGTAAGGTCCGAACTCGCTCCAACCGGATCGGCGTGGTGCTGCGGAGGCCTCGCCCGGAGGCCCATCCTCGGGACGCCAAAACCAGGGCCGGCAAGGGAACTCGAAGCCCGCCATCTCGTTCCCCGCCGTCGGTCCGCCGCCGTCGGATAGGCCGGAACCGCCGTCGGATAGGCCGGAAACCGTCGCCTCCCCGGCTTTGTGACCGGTGGGCCGGCCACTGCCGGAGGAATGCCTCCATCTTCCCGGAAGGAACCACCTGGCCGAAACCGCGTGCTGTCCTCCACCCATACCGCGTGGTAGCACGCCAGCGAGCTTGGCACCCAAACGAGTGCGGACCCGTGCGAAGCGCTCCGGGTTCATGCGGCGGGCCGCTCCAATCTCTCGCATGGCGGTGCGGACATCACCCTCGAGCAGCGCCAGCTTCCCGAGGTGTAGGTAGGCGTAAAAGTCGTCACCGCGCTGCTGGAGAACCTCCTGAAACTCGCTCTTGGCGCGGTCGGTCCGACCAAGCAGCAACCAGACTCGTCCGAGCTGGAGGTGCAATCTACCGCTAAGGCTGCGGGTGAATCTCAGTAGGGACTGACGGATCGACACGGCGGTACCGTCCGCGCGGCGGCTGGTTGGTGATCGGATGGGTTGCTGGCTGGTCCGTGTTCTAGCACTCGTTTGCGGTCATCACAAGGGGGATCACAATCTGGCGGTGGCGTCAAGCTTTTCTCAATCTCTGGTCGATCCGGTCAACGCCAGCTTCGATTCGTCCGATAGGGAGTCCGTGGTTCCTTACTCCCGCGGCTAGCGGGGAGCACTTTCAGTCCAAGGAGATCGATGGCACTCAAGGGCGACCTCGCGAGTGTCGGGCTGGCCGACGTCTTCCAGATGCTGGCCCACAACCAGAAAGTCGGCATCCTCTCGATCCACGGGAAGGATGTTTGGCGGGCCTTGTACTTCGACCGCAGGGGGGTCACGCTCAGCTACAACGAGCAGACCTTTCTCGACCGGCTCCTGGAGACCCTCGTTCGTCGCAACTACGTGACGACCGATCTGCTCGATTCTCTCCGACGACAGAATACCGGCGATCCTATTGCCACCGTCGAGTCTCTCCTGCACGGCGGACTGATCCAGGAAGAACTCTTCCTCGAGACGTTCCGGACGCAGATGGAGGAGGAGATCTACGATCTCTTCCTCTGGGAGAACGTGCACTGGGAATTCCTCGAGGGTGAGAGCACCGTCGAAGGCCAGGAAGGCGTCGTCAACGAGAACTTCTTCTTCAGTGCCGACTCGTTGATCATGGAGGCTGCCCGTCGTCTGGACGAGTGGGTGTTCATCCGCGAGGTCGTGCCCGGCGCGACGGAGGTGTTCGAGACCATTCCCGGCTGTTCCGCCGAGGAAGTGGTCGGGCTCGATGAGCTGACCCTCTCGATCTTCGATTTGGTCGACGGCAAGCGCAACGTTGCGCGCATCGTCGAAGTCTGCCAGATGACCTCGTTCCAGGTCCACAAGAGCCTGTCGGTGCTGGCGCAGAAGGGGTTCGTCCAGCCGCTGCCCGAAGCGAAGTTGATGTCCAACGCGGACGAGTGCATCGCCGAGGCTCGACTCGACGACGGCATTCGGCTGCTAGAGCGTGCGATTCAGTGTGGCGCCGGGTTGCCCGATGCGCACTTGCTCGTGGCCAAGACGTATGAGATGCAGGCCGAGGTGGCCTCTGCTTGCTGGCACTTCAAGGCGTATGCCCGTCTCAAGGTCGATGCCGGAGAGGTGGACGAAGGCGTCGCCGTCTTGGAGCGCGCGGTCAAACTCATCCCGACCGACCTTGAGGCGTGGGAGCGGCTCGTGCAGGGCTTGATGCTGCAGAGTGCACCTGCATCGGATCCTCATTCGGTTGGCAAGGACCTGATCGATCTGTACTTGGAACTGGACGAGACCGAACGCGCTCGCTGCGTGCTCGAGGACCTCATCAAGTCACGGCCGCACGACATCGAGCTCAAGAAGACGCTTATCGCCGTCCACACCAAAGCCGGCGACACGCGGCGCGTGATGGATCTGTACGAGTCCATTGCCGACGATCTCGTTGCTGACAAGGATCCGATCGGTGCCGTCCGGTACCTGCAGAAGATCCTGATGATCGACCGGAATCGGAAGGAGATTTCCGACCGAATCAAGCAGCTCTACGTGCTCGATGAGCGGCACCGTTCTCGCCGCAGGAGTCTTGCGCTGGTGATGGCGGGGGTGCTCAGCTGCGGCACGCTAGGGACGATCTACTACCTATACGAACGCAACGTGCGCAAGGTCTTCGCGCAGTTAGATCCGGCTCCGTTCCTGCAGGAGAACGATTTTGCCGGAGCGATCCAGATGTACGAGGGCTTCCTCGGTCAGTATCCACTCAGCTTCGTGGGGCCCGATGTCAAGCATGAGATCGACCGCATTCGCGGGATGCAGGCGCTTGTCGAGGCCAAGCAGCTGGCCGCGAAGCGGGAGCTAGCCGCCAAGGCGCGCACGAAGCGTGAGCGATACAAGTCCCTGTGGGCGGCCTATGAGCGCGCGAGCCTGCCGGACTTGGACCTTGAGTTCGAACTCAAGCGGCTCGGTGACATTCGCCGACTGGCCCTCGAGGCCGGCGAGCCGGAGGACCGGCAGTTCCTCGAGTCGAGGAGCATCGACGAGGCGATTCGCTCGACGCGCGATGTGCTCGAAAACGCGCGCAACCTCGGAGCGAATGTGGAGAACGCCCTCAAGGAAGGAAAACCAGCCAAGGCTCGAGAGATCGCATTGCGGTTGCACAAGGAGCACCCGTACACGCCGACCGCCGCGAAGACGCTCGTGCCGTTCGAAGTCGTGACGGACCCTGCCGGTGCGCAGATCAAGATCGATGGCAAGCCGTCACTGGATCTCAACGGCGAGCCGCTGACGACGCCCGCGTGGGTGCGTTTGAAATACGACGACCTCTCGCAGATGCGCTTGTCGCGTTCGGGTTTCAGGGACCTGTTCTTCCGAGTGAGCGGTTCGCAACCGTCGCCCGTGCATCGCTTCCTGAGGGTCAACCCCGACAAAGTCTTCCGACTGTCTGTCGAGCCCGTGACCGGTTTCGGCATCGGTGATCGCTACGGCTTCGTCGGGCAGCGGGGCGGCGTGCTGCAGTGCATCGATCTTGCCACCGGGAAGGAACGCTATACCAAGCGACTCGGCGGTCTCGACGAGGTCCGTGGTGTGCCGCTGGTAGCCGGCGACCGAGTCGTGTTTGCGACGACTCACGGCTGGCTCTACGCGATCCGAATCGTCGACGGCAAGCAGCTCTGGCGAGCGAAGGTCGATGGCGACATTCGTACAAATTTGGTGGCGTGTTCGAATGGCTTGGTTGTCGGCAATCACCGTGGCGAGCTGTTCTACTTCAGCCTCGGGGATGGTGAGCGATTCTGGAAACGATCGACGGGGCGACCACCTACGTCGGACCCGATCTGGGATGGCGATTTGCTCTGGTACACGACGCGTGACGGGTTCCTGCTGGCACTCGATATCGACGATGTCACGGATGCCGTCGTGAAGCGGCGGGATGTCCCAGGGGCGATCGGTTCGCCGCTGCGTATCGGGCGTGAGATCGTCTTCCTTGGCGTGGATGGCAAGGTGCATGCCTACAGCACGCGGCGCGGCGGTCGCGCGACCTGGCAGCTGGAGTTTACTCGCGACAGCGAAGACGCATGGCTGCTGTCCGACCGAGTCGGGCTGATTGTCGTGACCTCCGATGGGCTCGTGCGCCGCATGGATCCGCGGCGTCCGAACAAACCGACGGTCCTGTCGCACAGATTGCCGCGTCCTGTCATCCGCAAGCCACTGCGGAACGAGGACGGCATCTACTTCGTACTCCGCGGCGACAAGGGCGCGGCCCAGGTCATGAAGCTCGATGCCAGCGACTTCTCGGTGCAGTGGGTCTACGACCTACCAGGGGGAGTCCGCGGCAAGCCGACGCTCAAGGGGCGTGCGTTCTTCGTGACCGGAGCGGACCGCAAGGTTCACAAGCTGCCGTGAATCGTCGCACCAATCCAACGTGCTTCCGCCCAGGTTTGCCCTGCCCCGGGCTTCATTCGCATACGGCTTGTTGCCGATACCCTGTCTCTGAGGGAACGCCGCTAGCGGCTGCGCAAGAACCAAGACACACGTGAATCTCTTCCGTCTCATCAAGCTCTCTCGAGAGCTGTCGCGAATGGAGAAAAAGGCGAAGGCCAACCCTTCGCCGTCTACGTTCGTCGACCTGGCCCAGGTCTACATCAACCTGGGTTGGCACGCGCATACCATGCGTGTGGCTGAGGAGGGGCTCCTTCTCTTTCCGCGTGCAGAAGAGCTGCGGAAGGTGCACAAGTTCGCGAGCAAGAATCTGCTCAAAGAGCGTGTGCAGGAGGTTCGCGAGAAGCTGACCAAGACGCCCACCGCCAAGCTCTTCCGCGACCTCGCTCAAATCTACTCCGAGATGGGGGACCAGGATGCGTTGCTCGGCGTGTGCAAGGAGTGTCTGCGCCGCTATCCGGAGGACACGGAAACCTATCTGATCCTGGCGAACGAGAAGATCAAGTCGTTCTACCGGACACTCGCGGCGAACGAGGGACGCGGTGCGGTCAGCGCGTTGCTCAAGGTTCTCGAGATCGACCGCGGGAACCTGAAGGCGCACAAGCAGCTTGCGGAAGTTTACTTCCGCATCGGTGCGTTGCGGCACGCGCGTGAGCATCTCGACTACCTGAAGGAGCGCTACCCCGACGACGAGGAAGTCGTCGCGCTGGCCAAGGAACTGTCCGAGGACGGTCCAGACGGCGCTGACCCCGAGCGGCTCTTCGCGGACGTTCAGCGCGCTGGCGCACTGGCGAATCGGTCGGTCCAGGAGGTTGCGCGCCAAAAGAACGTGGCGTCCGACGATGCGATCGAGGGGATTCGCGAGGGCCTTGGGCGACTCGTCGAGATCGAGGGAGTGCGGAAGGCTGCCTACATTCGGGGCAGCAAGGCGCTCGTCAAAGGCGAGATCCGCGACGGACGTGACCCGTTCCTCAAGACGGTGCGCGTCGTTGCCAAGGCATCCCAGCGTGCGGCGCGTCGGATGGATCTCGGTAACTTCAGTCGCGGCATCGTCGATGGTGACTTCGGACATATTTGAATCTGTAGCCTGGGCGATGTTTGTGCCG
>CAYSWE010000076.1:0-12972 GCA_964434515.1 uncultured Phycisphaerales bacterium
CTCGGTGAGTTGCTTGCGACGCCAGGCAACCAGGTGGATGCCCTCTTCGAGTTTGGTGGTGAGCCCGAGCGGCAGCTCGAGACGCTGTATCGCATGTTGCTGAGTCGTTCGCCGACGGCGCGCGAACGGGCGCGCTTGCTGCCGCAGCTCCGGACCACACGCGATACGGTTTCCTTCGGGCGTGACCTGGCCTTTGCGCTGCTGGCTTCGCGCGAGTTTGCTTCGCTACGTTGATGTCCAAGGGGAACGCACATGAACCGTCGTGATCTGCTGAAGTCTGCGGCCGCAACCCCGCTGCTCGGGTCGCTCGGGCGGCTCGCGTCGCTGTTCGTGCGCGAACGAACCCGGCGTTCGCTCATCATCCTGTGGCTGGATGGCGGCATGTCGCACGTCGACACGTTCGACGGCAAGCCAGAGGCGCCACCCGACATTCGCGGCGAGCTCGTCACCAAGTTCCTCGCTCCGGACCAGCGTGGGCCCGCGATGCCCGGCGACGTGGCAATCAGCGAGCATCTGCCGCGCATTGCCGGGGTGCTCCGCCGTTGCGCGTTGGTGCGCACCGTCTCCAGCGGCGAAGGCAATCACGATCGCGGGTCGCACTACATGCTGACCGGCCATCGGCCGTCGCCGGTTCTGACCTACCCTTCGGTCGGTTCCTGGCTCGGTCTCGTCGATCCGGCGCGTGATTCGGCGTTGCCGGACTACGTGGCATTGGGGAGCGCGCCTCCGTATGGCAAGCAGGGGTTCCTCGGTCCGACGCGGTTGCCGTTCGAGCCCGGCGGGGCGCCACAGCGACCCGACTTTCGCGTGCGCCATCTCTCAGCGCCGCCCGGACGCAAGCGCGCCCTTGCGCTCCTGCGTGCACAGGATGCGGCGAGTGAGGCGGCCAGCCTTGCGGAGGCTGCACGTGACCGATTCGTCGAGCAGGCCCGTGCGCTGTCCGAGGATCCCGATGCGCGTCGTGTGTTCGAGCTTGGGCGGGAGAAGCCCGAGCTGCGGGCGCGCTACGGTCGTCATGCACTGGGCCAGTCGTGCCTGCTGGCTCGCCGTCTGGTCGAGGCCGGGACGCGCGTTGTTTTGGTGCGGGATCGTGGTTGGGACATGCATCAGTCGATCCTTCGGCGCATGACCTACGGGTTTCCCCCTAAGCTATCGGCGCTCGACAGCGCCTTCGCGACGCTGGTCGAAGACCTCGATGCCCGCGGTCTCGCCGAGCGGACGTTGGTGCTCGTGGCCGGCGAGTTCGGGCGCACGCCACGCGTCAATCCGAGTGGTGGGCGCGATCACTGGCCGCGGGCGCATTCCGCCGTGCTGTTCGGAGCCGGGCTCCGTCGCGGCATCGTTGTTGGGCGCACCGACGCGCGCGGCGAAGAGCCGATCGAGCGTCCCGTGTCGCCGGCGGACCTCGTGGCCACGCTCATCGCTGCGCTTGGCGTCGATCTCGAGACCCAGCTCCACACGCCGGACGGACGACCGATCCCGCTGGTCGAACGTGGCGCAGCGCCCGTGCGCGAGGTCCTCGTCCCGTGAAGTGGTTGGCGATCGTCGGTCTGACCAGCGCGCTGACTGCGATCGAGGGTCCACACCGCGGCTGGATCACGGGCCTCGCGCGGTGCGATGGCCGCGTCGTCTCGTGCTCGCAGGGCGGCGTGTTCTTTGGCACGAAACGATTCGAGCGAGCGTCGAACGTCGCCTTCCGTGTCGTGGCCGTCGCGTTCGGCGGCGGTCGGCTTTGCCTCGCTGGTGGTCGCCCCGGCAAGACCGGCATGGTGGCGTCGAGCAAGCAGGGCGCCGTGCCGATCGAACGGCGGGTCGCCGACGACCAGGTCTACGCCATCGCCGTCGATGGTCGCGGGACGAGCGTTGCGTGTGCATGTGCCGACGGGCGTGCGCTGCTGCTCGACGCGGCGACGTTGCAGACGAAGCGCTTGCTGTTTCGACATACGGCGCCGGCCAGTTGCGTGGCGTTCTCGGCGGACGGACACTTCGTCGCCTCAGGTGGATTGGACGGACTGGTGACGCTCACCGATCTGGGCGCGACGCAGCGCGCGCCACGCATCTTTGCCGAGCACACGGCCGCGGTTTCGTGCGTTAGCTTCCGGCCCGACGGTGGCGTGCTGGCATCGGGAGCGCGCGACGGCAAGGTGCGCCTGCACGCCACGTCGGGCCGCTACCTGCGCGCTACCCGCGATCTCGGCGCCGCGCTGCGTGCGCTCACCTGGAGCTCGAACGGCAAGTCACTGTGGCTTGCGCTGGCCAACGGCGCCGTGCTCGAGCTCCCGGCCGCATTCGACCAGCGCCGCGTTCTGCGCGCAGCCGACGACACACCGTGGTTTGCCCTCGTGCGCGACGGAGATCGGTTGCTCGTGGCAGGTCGCAAGCTGATTGCGATCCCGTTGGCGAGGCCCACCGACGCGCGTTGATGCACGGATCAGGCCGCAATCGTCTCTAGCGCGCTCCGAGCCGGGCGAGCGCTCGTTGGGCGCGGGTCCGGATCAGCTCGTCGTTGTCCGTGGCCAACCGGTCCAGAAACCCGCGGGCGGCCCTGCCGATCGTTGCGAATGCGATGCCTGCCATGCGACGGACCGCGAGGTTGTCGGAGTCGACGAGGAGGGCAAGTCTTGGGTGGGCGTCTTTCATGCCGGCGAGGATCTGAGCGATCTGCTCCCGCATTTGCGAGTCCGGTTCGCGGGCCAGCTCGATCAACCTCGGCACGACGCCGTTGGGCACGACACTCGTGCGGCTGAGTCCGTCCACGGCCGCGCGTTCTGTTGCGGGCTTGTGCAGCGCGGCACCGAGCAGTGTGCGTCCGGCGGGCGTTTGCGCGAGGATCGCGGCGGCGAGCTTGAACAAGGTTGGGTCCGCTTCGGCGAGGATTTGCGCGATCGTTTCGAGCGCGGACGCGTCCAGCGCAGGTCGCAGTTGAGCGACGCCGCTGAGCACGGCGAGGCGGATCGCTCGGTCTTTTGCGTCGAGTCGCTGCACGAGAAGCGCGGCAAGTCGCTTGGGGTTGGCGCGCATGGTTGCGAGGCCCTCGATTGCCGCAGCGCCGAGCGTTGTGTTCGTGTCGGTCGTGAGTCCGGCCAGCGCGTCGAATACTTTGTCGGTGAGTTCGGCACGGGTGGCGAGCTTGGCGGCCGAACGCATGGACCATGCGCGCGTCTGCGCTGGCACTTCACGGTCTTCCATGACGCGGAGCAGCGCCCGAACGGATTTTCTGCTCTCGCCGCGCGTGAGCCCGTCCTCGGTGTCCCATCCGCCATCTCGGCTGCCGACCGAACGCAGTTCGCCAATGAGCCATGCGACGAATTCGCGGTGCGGCGTCTTCGAGTTGCGCAGCATGGCAAGGAACAGCGAGAGCGATCGCTTCGCGTGGGAGCCAAGCGCGGCGAGTGCACGGGCGGCCTCCATGCCGGCGTCGGGGTCGCGCAGCAACCGAACGAGCTTGGCGACGGCCTTGCGCGCATTGAGTTTGCCTAGTGCCCGCGCCGCGGCACGCCGAACGCTCGGGTCCTTATCCCGCAGGTACGCGGACAAGGTCGGGATCGCCTTGCGCGCGGTTGGACCGAGGTCACCGATTGCGAACGCCGCAACGATTCGGTCCTCTTTGTTCTTGAGGCGTCGGACCAAGACCGGCGCCGCGCGCCCGGTTCCGATCCGCCCGAGCGCGGCGATCGCCGTCGCACGCACCGCGCGGTCGTGGTTGGCCGCAAGCTTGATGAGTGTGTCGATCTCCGCGTCGCCGCACCGGCGTTGCCCGGCCAGCGCAAAGCCGGCCAGTGCCTGGAGCATCGGATTCTTGGAGTTCAGGATGGCGCGCAGGGGTTCGGCCGAATCCTGTCCACAGCGCGCCAACGCCCGAGTGGCCGCGCCGCGGAGTTTGGCGACGTGCAGGTCGGCGATGAGTCGGTCGGTGAACGATGGCAGAGCCAGCGCCCCGGCCCCGATACTCTCGTAGGCCGCTCGGCGGACGGTCGGGCTCCCGTTCTTGATGGCTGCCGCCAGGATATCGGCGAAGGCGTCGGCGTCCGGTGTGACGCGGGCCAGCGCGGCGATGCCGGCGGCGCGAACCACAGGGTCCTTGGCCCGGCATGCCGCCTCGAGCGTTGCGACGAACGGTTCCGCCCGCCAGCCAGAGCTGCCGAGGGCGGAAAGCGCAGCCGTGTGGACCTCTTGGCTTCGAGCGGCGTCCGCGATGTGGGCGAGCAGGCTGCCTGCGTTTGGCGCCGCCGCGATCGCTTCCACCAAGGAGCGCGACGGCAGGAGCTTGTTCGTCAGCACCAGTGCCTTGATCCTGGGCAGCGATCCCGTAGCGAACGTGCGCAAGGTCTGGTGCGCCGTGTTGGCCGTGTTTTCGTCGGTCGTCGCGGCCAGCACGGCGATGACGGTCGCGTCGCTGGGCTCGCGGATCGTCTGCGCCGCGCGGATCGCCTCGCGCCGCAACGCGGCATCCTCGCCTTGCAGCGCCGGCGGCAAAACGCGCCGGACGAGCGCGCACTCGGCATCGGTGAGCGCGATCCCGAGCCGAACGCAGGCCGCCGCCGCCAGCACGCGTGCCTGGCCGGTCAGCGTGCTCACCGCGGCGTGCGTGGCCGCGGCCGCGCTTCCACCGAGCCTCGCACACGTCGCGCTCGCCGCGACCGCGACGGACGTATCGGGATCATCGAGCAGTTTCACGACGGCGGGGACCAGGCGTTTGGCCGTCTTGCCGAGCCCTCCGATCTTGGTGATCGCTCGCTTGCGCACCGCAGGACTCGGGTCGGCGAGCTGGGTCGCCAGACGCTCGACGGATTGTGCCGAAACCGCTCCCGCCAAGAGCAGAACGCAGGCCAGAGCGCGCTGGCAATGGCGTGAGTCTGGGAGGGGCATGCGAGCGAATCGTTCACGGGACGGGGGAGAGTGCCGGGCGAACGCCGGATGCCAGCGTAGCGCAGCCTCGGCGAGACTGCTAAGACCTGCTCGATGACTCGGACGCAAGCTGTTGTGGCAACGCTGGTCGCTTACCAGGTCGTCTTGGTGGTGATTGGGTTTTTGGCGCAGCGGCGGACCAGGGATGGTGAGGACTATTTTCTTGCTGGCCGGCGGCTTGGTCCGATTGTGGCGGCGATCAGCGCTTCTGCGAGTTCGTCGTCGGCGTGGACGTTGCTTGGCGTGAGCGGCATGGCCTACTCGAGTGGGCTAAGTGCGCTGTGGTTGTTTCCTGCTTGCGTGGGCGGATTCTGTCTCAACTGGTTTGTGCTGGCGCCGGCGTTGGGGCGAGTCTCGCGCGAGCGTGGCGCGCTGACCGTGACCGAGGTCTTGGCGGGCTTTGGGACGATGGGCCAACGGCGGCACATCAAGCTGGTCGCCTCGATCCTGGTCTTGCTGGCGTTGCTTACGTATGTCGCGTCCCAGTTCCAGGGGGCCGGCAAGGCCTTTGCGAACACGTTCCCCGACCTCGACTTTGAGGCCGCGGTGTTGCTTGGTAGTGCGATCGTCGTGCTCTACACGCTGCTCGGTGGCTTCTGGGCGGCGAGTCTCACCGACACGCTGCAGGGCTTCGTCATGGCTGCGACGGCGGTCGTGCTGCCGATTGGCGTGCTGGCGCATGTGGGCTTTGCGGACTTCTTCGCGCGGCTCGAGGCAGTCGATGTGCCGGGTTACACGAGCTTGGTCGGACCCAGGTCGGGGTTTGCCGCCGCGCTCGGCTTCGTCGCCGGGCTCCTCGGCATCGGACTCGGTTATCCCGGGCAGCCGCACGTCGTGAACCGTTTCATGGCGCTGCGCGAGGGCGCGCGCGAGCTGCGCGTTGCGCGCCGTGTTGCCATTGGCTGGGCCGTCGTCGTCTATGCTGGCATGATTCTCTTGGGCCTCGGCGCGCGGCTCGCGTTTCCCGTGCTGGACGACGGCGAGAACGCCTTCACGACCGTCGCGAATCGATTGTTTCCGCCGATGGTCTCCGGCGTCATGGTGGCGGCGGTGCTCAGCGCGGTGATGTCGACGGCGGACAGCCAACTCCTGGTCGCCGCCTCGACGATCACCAGCGATCTCGGCTTCAGCGGTGGCTCGCAACAGAAGTTGCTGGCGCAGTCGCGTTGGGTCGTGCTCGTGCTTAGCGCCTGCGCCGTGCTCGCTGCGTTGTTCGTCGAGCAGAAGATCTTCGACCTCGTCCTGTTCGCTTGGTCGGCCATGGGGGCGGCGTTCGGGCCGCTGCTGCTCGTGGTCTGCTTGCGTGGGCCGGTTTCCTACCGCGGAACTCTCGCATCCATGACGGCTGGTTTTTCCCTGAGCGTCGGTGCCTATGTGTTGGGCAAGCTCGGTTTCGTCGGGGCGATGGGGCTGGGCGCCTGGGGCGGCACGCTCGAGCGCGTGCTTCCGTTCGTCGTGGCCCTGGCGATTGCAGTCTCCTGTCGGAAACCCAAGTGAGAACGCGCGGATAGTTGTAGCCGGTATGATGACCGGCCGTGACTCGAGATCCCACAAACGACCGTCTTGATCGACTCGGCGAAGCCATCGACGCCTGGCTTGCGCACTCGAGTGCTGGTTCTGGCGAGACCGATCAGGCGTTCTTGGCCGCGCACGAGGACCTGCGCGATTTGTTGGAGCCGATGCTTCGGTCGCCGGACGCGGCAGACGTCGCGCCGGATGCGCCGAGTGTTCGCAAGTTGGGACCGAAGACTCGGCTCGGCGAGTACCGCATCGTGCGAGAGATCGGGCGCGGCGGAATGGGGGTCGTGTTCGAGGCGTGGCACGAGCCGCTGGACCGCCGCGTGGCGCTCAAGGTACTGGCGCCACACCTCACCGATTCGCCACGACGCGTCGAGCGTTTTCGACGGGAGGCTGCCGCGGCGGCGAAGCTGAACCACCCGGGCATCGTGCCGGTGCATGCGGTTGGCGAGGTGGACGGCACACACTTCTATTCCATGGACGTCGTCGACGGCAAGGACCTGGCGCAGTGCATCCACGAAGCCCGCGACCGACGCGACCACGACGGGGCTGTAGCTGGGTTCGGCATCCTGGGCGGAAGTCCGGCTGCCGAGGCGGCGCAGCTTGCGCGACAAGTTGCCGAGGCGCTCGCCCATGCGCATGCGCACGGTGTCATTCATCGTGACGTGAAACCTCACAATATCCTCGTGGCTGACGGACAGGCGCGACTCGTCGACTTCGGGCTGGCCAAGGATGTTGGCAAACGGAGTCTGTCGCTGTCCGGCGAGTTTGCTGGCACACCGCATTACGTGAGTCCGGAGCAGGCCTCGTCCAAGCGCGGTCGCATGGACGAGCGCACGGACGTGTATTCGCTGGGCATCGTCTTGTTCGAGATGCTCACGCTCGAGCGACCGTTCGAAGGCGAGACGGCGCACGACGTCTTGCATGCGATTGCCTCCAAGGATCCGCGGAGCTTGCGCGGCCTCAACGTCGATGTTCCCCGCGATCTCGAGACCATTTGTTGCAAGGCGATCGAGAAGCACCCCGAGCACCGTTATGCGAGCGTGGCCGAGTTCGCCGACGACCTGCGACGCTTTTTGCAGCACCAGCCGATTCTGGCGCGGCCTCCCGGGGCGCTGACGCGACTCGGTAAGCTCGCGCGCCGCAATCGTACGGCGACCCTTGCCGTTGGACTGGCCTTCTTGCTGGCCGTAGTCGCGCCGCTCTTGTTTATGCTCCACTGCAAGTCAGCGCGGGACGCCGTTGCCGCGGAACAATCGCGAACGCAGCAAGCACTGGCTCGCGTGCGCGGGACGTTGCGGCACGCGCGCAGCGTCCTCGCGGGCATCGTGCGTCGCGCAGCCGCTCCGAGCGCTGCATCGGCCGGGCCTTCGGTGGAGTTCGCCCGTCGTTTGATGCAGTCTGGCCTTGGCTTCTACGAGACGTTCTTACACGACTACGGCGACGATCCTTCACTCCGGGCCGATGCTGCAGACGCCTATCTCAAGGCCGGCCGGATACGATTGTTGCTCGGCAAGTACGACGCTGCGCGAGAAGCCATCCGGCGGGGGCTCGAGATCGCGAGCGTGCTTCGTGCCGAGCATCCGAACGCCGCGGGCGTGGCTCGCACGGTGGGCGACTTTCATGACCAGAACGGTGAGTTGCACCTTCGCGTGGGATCGCTCGATGCGGCCGCGACCAGCTACGCCGAGGCGATTTCGACTTGGCAGCAGGCGATCCCGGCCTGCCACGACGACAAGACTCGTGCGTCGTTGGCGCTGCGGATCGGTCGGACGCGTTCGGAGCTCGCTCGGGTCTACCTGCGGCGCTTCGAGATGGAACGTATGGCCAAGCTGCTGCGCCGTGGGATTGCCGATCTGGAAGGAGTCGATCGAGGCGTGGACGCCGACCGGAAAGCATCCGTGCTAGCGAGGCTGAACGAATCGCTGGGGATCTATTTCTCCAATACGCGTGGCAGGAAGCGTCGCTACGCGAAAGCGCCGCTTGCGCGGGCCGTTGATCTGCGCCGCAACCTCCTCGATGCGGCCCCGAAGGATCCCTCGCGGGCACACGCGCTCGCCGCCGCTTTGATGAACTACGGCAACCTCTGGGTGCGGTCCCAGAAGGAGCGTGCCGCAACGCTGTTCGGCGAGGCCCAGGCCCTGCTGGAGGGCCTCGTGCGGAGCTACCCGCAGGTCCCAGACTACCAGGTCGCGTTGGCGCACCTCTGCTATCTCCGTTCGAAGGTGGCGTCACTGAAGCGGGACTGGGAGCGTGTCGTGGAACTCCGGATGCGTGGCACTGAACTCGTCACCGCGGTCGCGACGGAGCATCCGCGCATCCCGGACTTGGGCGTCAGTCTCGCGATGCAGCAGTTGAACCTCGGACTCGGTCTCGTGCGGCTCGGTCGGAATGATGAGGCGGAGGCTGCGTTCGTCGCGGCCGTGGCTCGTCTTGAGTCGAAACTACGAGCGGCGAAACCGTGTCTTGCCCGTGACGTCGCTTTGTTCGCGCAAGCCAACGACGCCTTGTTGTTGTTCTTCGCCAAGCAACGGCGCGTCGATGAGGAGTGTGATCGGGCAGGGGCTGCGGCACGTGTGATCGCTGATGTTGCTGCACCTCTGATGCAGATCGATACGGTTCGTAAGGTGTTCGTTCGCTATTCGCGGCGCCACGCCGCGCGGTGTGAGCAGCTCGGCCGGGCGAGCGAGTTGGCCGAGCGCTCTCGTCGCCATGTTGCGATACTCTCCGGTGCGGATGAAGTCGTTCGTGGGCTTCGTTGGCTCGCGAAGGCGATCACGCTGCGCGAGCGCGGTCCGCGTTCGGCCCCCGAGTCCTCCGACTCGCCGGTCAGCGTGTGGCGGCACGAACTCCTGCAACGCACCTCGCGCGCGTTGCAGCGCGAGGTCGTCGACGTTCCCGCGCTAGAGTCCATGCAGGAACTCGAGTGCATGCACCGCGATCCATCGTATACGAAACTCCTCGCGGGGTTTCGAGCGGCGAAACGGTCTTCGAAGTAGCTCCATGGCCAGTTCCCAACAGACGATCGAACTCCTTCGGCGCGTCCATGGCGGTGAGCGTGAGGCGCTGGAGGAGCTCCTCGAGCGCAACCTCGCGTGGGTGCATCAGCACGTGCGCAGGCGTCTTGGCCCGAGGCTCAGGGCGCGCGCCGAGACCGTGGACTTCGTGCAGCAGTCGATCCTCGATTTCCTGGAGTACGGTCCGCGCTTCGAGCTATCGAGCGAGAGTCAGCTGCGCGCGCTGCTGGCCCGGATCGTCGAAAACAACCTTCGTGACCAAGATCGTCACTTGCGGCGGCAGCGACGCGACGTCGATCGCGAGGTCGCGCGCGCAAGCGACACGATCCTCGTGTTGGACCCACCCGCCAAAGCCGTAGACACGCCCAGCCGAATCTTGGATCGAGAGGAACGCCAGGCGTGGATCCGCCTAGCACTCGAGTTCCTCGATCCGGAGGACCGCGAGGTTCTCGTTGAGCACGAGTGGGAGGGCAAGACGTTCGCTGAGATTGCCAAGGCCTTGGACCTCACCGAGAGCGCCGCGCGCATGCGCTACCACCGTGCGCTACCCAAGTTGGCGAGCAAGGTCGGCCAGCTGCGCAAGGGAGACCTGTCGTGACGGCGTGGCCGGCATCGATCATCGCAGGACGGAGGTGACCGACACCGCTTTGCCAGGGGTCACCTGGAACTCCTGGTCCACGCCGCGTCCGCCAAGGCTCACGACCTGCAAGCGATACGAACCCGCCGGCAGTCCCAGGTCGATTCGTGTTCGGTTAGCTTGGGTCGGGATCCGCACGCACTCGAACACGATACGCTCGCCGGTCGCGGTGATGCGGATTTGGAGCGGGCCGGACTGGGTGTACCTGCTGCCGAGCACCGGAACCTCGAGGTCCAGGCGGACGGGGACCGACGGCTTCCAGCGGAGGGTCACGCGGGTCGTCTGGCCGCTGCGTACGACGACCTTCTTGCGCACGGTACCGACGCCCGCGGACCAAACGTGCAGCCGGTAGGTCCCTGGCGCGACGTGGCGCAGACGCAGCCATTTGCCTCGGGTTTGTGAGTTGCGCGCCACGAACTCGCCGTGCAGCGTGAAGATGTTGGCTTGCACGGTCTGTTGGTGCGCGGGGTCGAGTGCGACGGCGATCCCCCCGGCGCGTTGCAGTTTGAGTTCGGGGATGGCTTCGACACCGGTCCCGTGCACCTCGAAGCTGGTCCCGCGTTGCCTGCCAAGACGACGATGGCGCCCGGTGCAGAAGTAGACGCCGGCGGGCACCTCGTCGACCGAGTAGCTGCCGTCGGCGTCGACAGGGATCTCCACCGGGAAGGGCCATCCCTTGCGCTGCAGTTGGAGCTTGACCAGGCCCGGGTCGATGCCCTTGGGAACGTCCATGTGACCCTGGAGCCGCGAGCGACTGCGATGATCCGGGATGCGGAACGCGATCTCGTGCTCGGCCTTCGTCAGGCGCAGTTGGATTGGCCAGGTCTCGTCTGCCGGGCCGAACGCAGCGACGACGTAGGGGGCGTGCCGCGGCGCGACGATCGAGAAGCTCCCGTCGGAAGCCGAGCGGCCGCGGACACTCCAGAGTCGGCGAAACGCGACGAGTTCGCCACTCATCGGGATGGCCTTCAGGAGCCAACCGGGGCGAGCGTCACCGGTCTTGCTCAGAATACGCCCGAGCAACCTTGGTCGTGGGGTGACGATGAAATCTTGCGGCGAGCGGATGTTCGCCGCGAGGAGCCTCGTCGCAGTGCTGCGGCGACCGTCGAGCTTGGCGAAGACGTAGACGGAGAGTGCCTCCTCGCCAAGTGCTGTGAGCTCATAGTGGCCTTTCCCGTCGGTGAGCGCCGCGCGGGTGCGCAGCCCGCCGTCGCCCAGCCCGTATGCGAGGCGCTTTGGCACGGCGACGAGCCGGGCACCCGCGACCGTGTGCCTAGCGGTGTCGCGGACCGTTCCGCTGATGGTCCTGCCGGTGGAGAGCTGCAGTGTGACGAACGCACCCTCGGCGATCTCGGCCATCTTGCGACAGCCGGTGGCGTATCCGCTGACCCGGGCAACCAGGAGCGCCTCCGTCGCGGGCAAGCGGTTCCAGGCGAACGCACCGTTTGCGTCCGTGCGCACGAAGTGCCCAGGTAGTCGTGGTGTTTGATCTCGAGGGAGCCACGCGACCAACGCCCCGCGGATGGGGGCGCCAAGCTTGTTCGTCACGCGACCGCGCAGCGTCCGGTCCGCCTTGCCAATGCGCAGCGTCACCTCGTGGGACTTCCCCTCGGTGAGAGGCTCGACTGGGGAAGTTCGTCCGTCGATGAGCTGCGCCCAGAGGGTCGGGCTTTGGCACGCTAGGCGGACCTTGAAGTCGCCGTTGGCGTTGGTTTCGCCGATCGCCTCGCCGATGTCGTTGCGGCCCGACGACCTCGATGCGTAGAGCGAAGCGCCTGCAAGACCGTTGCCGTGCTGGTCAACGACACGCCCGTGGACGTGGGTGGCGTAGCCCACAGGAAAACTTCGGGTGGTCGTTTCCTTGGCCGTGATCTTGACCACGAGGCGCGGGACGCCACCCGGCACGACGACGGCGTAGTTGCCAGGAGCCAGCCCTTCACAGTGCAGCCGGCCCGTAGCATCCGTGGTTCGAGCCGTGCCACGCTGGGCGAGCTGTTCGAGCGGCAGTGGTTCACCGCGGTCGCGCAGCACGCGCAACGGCAGACGATCCGCAGGTCGACCGTCGGCAAAGTGGACCTCGACATCGAGCTTGCCCAGGGCGCTTGCGTTGCCACCGACTTTGCTGGTAGGGGTGCGGTGTGCCGTCGTTGCAGCCGATTCGCTTGCTCCGACGACGTGCGGTGCTGGGACCGACGACTCTGCTGTGGACCCGACCGACGTTCCCGCGTGCGCCGGTGGTGGCAGCAGCAGCCAGAGCAGTGGGACGGCAAGCAGCGCCGCGATGGAGAGGGCAATCCAGGCGGGCCGTAGCGCCTGCGATGCGCCGCGGCCGAGCGATCCAAGGTTGCCCGCGTCACCACTCGACTGCGCGGTGTCGATCATCGGGCTGGCGCACTTGCCCAGCCCTCCCGCCATGACGAATGCCAGAGCACCCGCCAGTCCCGCGGGCAGGGACTGCCTCAGGATGTCGATGCCGCGGTAGATCTGCTTGCGCACAGTCTCATGCCGTCGGTGGACGATTTGTGCGATCGCCCGCGTGGTCTCGCCTTGCGCGAAGCGGAGCTGCATCACCGTGCGGTAGGGTTCCGGGAGCGCTGCGAGTTTCCGCTCCAAGATGTCGCGAGTCTCGTTGGATGTCGCGGCGCCATCACCTTCGGGGACGGTGCACTGCTCCAGCGTGTCCGTCAGGGTCGCCCGTTCGCGCTCGCTGCGCCGGCGAACTAGGCGAGCTTCGTCGATCGCGATTCCACAGATCCAGCTCTCGATGGTGTGCGTCCCGTCGAAGCTGTTTGCGTCGAGCATCACGCGTAGGAAGGAGCCCTGGACGATGTCCTCGGCATCGCTCGCGTGCGAGGTGAACCGAGTGGCGATTTGTCGAACCTTGCCGCTGTA
>CAYSWE010000077.1:0-12964 GCA_964434515.1 uncultured Phycisphaerales bacterium
ATGCAGACTCGGCTGGGATGCAAAACCCGGCGGCGGATACGCTCGCGTACGGCAAGAAGCTGGTCAAGCACTTCGGTTGCGCCGGCTGTCATGAGATCAAGGGCCTTGAGGAAGAGGGGCGTATCGGCACCGAACTCACCAAGGAAGGCACCAAGCCGATCGAACGCCTGGACTTTGGTCACCTGACGTTTGCCTACAAGCGTGGGGTCGGCGAGGACGGGAAGCCCAATGGCAAGAAGTATCGCCACAAGGACTTCTTCATGGACAAGCTGGCGAAGCCGGAGATCTGGGACATCCACAAGGTGCGCGGGGAATTCGAAAAACTTCGCATGCCGAACTTCGGGCTTAGCGACTCCGACCGCGTTGCGCTGACGACATTCCTCATGGGCTCGGTCGATTCCGAGCTCCCGCCGCGCTTCTACTACCAACCGGACGACGCCGGACGGGCGATCGAGGCCGGCTGGTGGGTCATCAAGAAGTACAACTGCACGGGCTGCCACCAGATCACTCCGAACCAGCACCCGGACATCCAGTCGCTCGAGTGGTTTGCTCCACCTGAGAACATCGGAGACGCGCCGCCGCTCCTGGTGGGACAGGGGTTTCGGACGAATACAGAGTGGCTGGCTAAATTCCTTCGCAATCCTTCGTTGGCTCGTACGGAGGCTGAGGGGCATCGCAACGGCGTTCGGCAGTACCTCAAGATCCGGATGCCGACCTTCAAGCTGACGGACGCGGAGATCCAGATCCTGGTGCGCTTTTTCCGGGCGATGTCCGATGAGCCCCTGCCTCAGGTCAAGCCGCCGATCCATCCGCTCCCGCCCGAGGGGATTGCCGCCGCGAAGGCGGCGTTTGAGAAACAAGTTTGCCTGCGATGTCATGTTGCAGGCGGGCCGATTACGCCGCAGGTCATCGCACCGAGCTTCGAACTCTCGGGTGAGCGATTGTCTGCGGCTTGGATGCGCCGTTGGCTCGTCGATCCGGCTAAGCTCGTGCCCAAGACAAAGATGCCGACCGGCCTGTTCAAGAAGGACGGCGATCGGTGGGTCTTTGTGGGCGATCCGAAGTCGTGGCCGCCCGAGCTTCGGGCTTGGAAGGGTGACCACGTCGATCTGCTCGTGCGCTATATGCGTCAGTACAACGAAGTCAATCAGAAGAACGACTGACCTGTGTCGGTCGGGAGAGGCAATCCAATGAAGTTCCATGTGACGAAGGCGACCTTGGTGGCGACCGTCTGCTCGTTGATGATGGTCGCGTGCGGCGACAAGGATAAGCGGCAAGTAACCACGCCGCGGGGGACCGAAAGCGGCGGTGCCGCCGACGGCGGTCATGCCGACTCGGGCAAGACGGCCGTTGCCCATTCGGGTGACGCGTTTCCGAAGGCTCCCGCCAACGCAACGCTCTCAGGCCGTGTTGTCTGGGACGGTGACGTGCCGCGGGCGAAGAAACTCGGGATCACCGGCGATGCGTACTGCGAGAACTGCTACAAGGATAGCGGCCTACCGACCAAGGCCGAGTACCAGATCGACCCCAAGACGAAGGGCGTCGCGCACGCGTTCGTCTACGTGGTCGGCGCCGAGAATAAGTGGAAGTTCGAGGTTCCGACCGAAAGCATCGTGCTCGACCAGAAGGGCTGTCGCTACGAGCCACGCGTCTTCGGCATGATGCAGGGGCAGAAGCTCGTCGTTCGCAGCGACGATGAGACGCAGCACAACGTTCACTTTGTCGGTAAGCGAAATCGCCCGGCGAAAGCGAACTTCACCGAGGTCAAGGGCCAGGAGCAGGCCGTTGACTTGAAGCGCGCAGAGTCCTGCTACTTCAAGTGCGATATCCACGGCTGGATGCGGTCCGACGTCCATGTCATGAAGCACACGCTGTTCGCCGTGACCAATGCGCAAGGTGAGTTTACCCTGCCCAAGCTGCCGGCCGGCGAATACGAGATCGCCGTGATGCACCACAAATGGAAGCACGGCAAGACCAAGGCCAAGGTCACGGTTGCAGCCAACGGCACGGCAACCGTCGAACTCTCTCTCAAGAAGTAACGCACGCACACTCCCCACCACGAGGACCGCGCCCGATGAACCGATTTCGGCGGATCAGCACCATGCTTCCCGTGCTCCTGCTCGGGCTAGCTCTGCCCAGCTGCAAGCAAGCGATGGAGTTGCCTGAAGACATCTCGACGCACGGCGGGGGCATCGATCACCTGTTCTGGCTGATCATGGTGCTGACTGGCATCGCCTTCGTCGTCACGGAGTTCCTTCTGGTCTACGCTGTGTTTAGGTTCCACCACACGGAGGGCCGCAAGGCCGAACATGTGCATGGTCATCATCTCGTCGAGATGGTCTGGACCATCGTGCCGGGGATCATCCTGTTCTTTCTTGCGATCTATCAGATCAGTGCTTGGACCAAGGCAAAGATCGATATTCCGGCGGACGATGACCCCAACGTCGTCGTGGTCCGCGTGTTGGCGCGACAGTTCGAGTGGGCTTTTCAGTACGCCGGGCCCGACGGCAAGTTCGATACGGCGGACGACCCGTATTCGCTCAGCAACTTCGTGGTCCCTGTTCATACCAAGATCAAGCTGCATCTCCGGTCGCGCGACGTGCTGCACAGCTTTTTCTTGCCCAATCTTCGTTTCAAGCAGGACCTTCTGCCGGGCAAGGACATCGGGCAGTGGTTCGAGGCGACCAAGACCACCGCACATGCGCGCGCCAAGCGCAGCCTGCGTCCGGGTTGGCGTAACTTCAACTACGAGGTGGCGTGCGCCGAGCTCTGTGGTCTTGGCCACCAGAAGATGCGCGCCGTCCTGACGATCCTCTCCAAGGATGCGTTCAAGGAATGGCTCGTTACGCAGTCCGCCAAGTACAACACAGAGACCGGAGACTTGGATCCGCCACCGGCCTTCGCCGAAGAGGGCGGCTGGCGGGCGGCTCTGACCACGGACGATCCGACGCACGGTTACCGACAGGCAGCCCCCGGCGAGCCGGGCTTCCATCCCATCCAACATCATAAGTCCAACTAGGGGTGCAGCGATGACAACCGTCACTCAGAGTCCTGGTCACGCTGCCGAAACGCATCACGACCACCACGAGCTGTCCTTCGTTCAAAAGTACATCTTTTCGAAGGACCACAAGATCATCGGCATGCAGTTCCTGTTTGTTGGGCTGCTCATGTTCCTGGTCGGTGGCTTCCTAGCGCTGTGCGTCCGCTGGCAGCTTGCTTGGCCGGCCGACTTGCCGGGAGGTGCCCTGCTCGAGGCGATTGGGCTCGCCAATGCCGTAGCCAAGGAAGGTGGTCGAGTCGTCTACCAGATGGGCGGCGAGACCTACACGATGCTCTTCACGATGCACGCGTCGATCATGATCTTCCTGGTCATCATCCCGCTGCTGACTGGTGCGTTCGGCAACTTCCTGATTCCGCTGCAGATCGGTGCCAGGGACATGGCGTTCCCGACGCTCAACATGGCCTCCTTCTGGGTGTTCATGCTTGGTGTGGGGATCGTAGTCGCGAGCTTCTTCTATGGCGGGGCGGCGGCCGGCTGGACT
This sequence comes from uncultured Phycisphaerales bacterium, assembly GCA_964434515.1. GTDB lineage: Bacteria > Planctomycetota > UBA1135 > UBA1135 > CAYSWE01. The sequence continues at coordinate 3,543 of CAYSWE010000077.1, forward strand.
TCCTATCCCGCGCTGGCTGGAACCAAATACTCACCACAGTTTGGACAGACGCTGTGGTGTATGGGCGTGTTCACTCTTGGGTGGTCCTCGATCCTCGGATCGATCAACTACATCACCACGTTCGTGAAGATGCGCGCTCCAGGCATGCATTTTTTCCGCATGCCGTTGACCAGCTGGGCCCTGTTCATCACCTCGATCTTGGTGTTGTTCGGAACGCCCGTGCTCGGGTCAGCATTGTTCATGCTGACGATCGACCGGCTCTACGACGCGAACTTCTTCACACCAGCCACCGGTGGTCAACCGCTGCTTTGGCAGCACCTGTTCTGGTTCTACAGCCACCCTGCCGTCTACATCATGATCCTGCCTGCGATGGGCATGGTGTCGGATATCATGGCTTGCTTCTGCCGTAAGCCGATCTTTGGCTACAAGCCGATGATCTATTCGATTGGCGGCATCGCTTTCTTGGGCTTCCTGGTCTGGGGGCACCACATGTTCATGAGTGGCATGAACCCATATCTGGGCATGACCTTCATGATTTCGACGACCATGATTGCGCTGCCGTCGGCGGTGAAGGTGTTCAACTGGCTCGCAACGATGTGGAACAGCGATATGCACCTCACGGTGCCGATGCTGAACTCCCTGGCCTTCGTGTCGATGTTCATCATCGGTGGCCTGTCGGGCATCTTCATGTCGTCCACGCCTGTTGACATCCAGATTCACGACACCTACTTCATCGTCGGCCATATCCACTATGTGCTCTTTGGCGGAACGATGTTTGGGATCTTCGGAGCGATACAGTTTTGGTTCCCGAAGATGTTTGGCCGTCTCATGAACGTCACAATTGGCAAGATTCATTTTTGGATCTCCTTTGTTGCGTTCAACTGCACGTTCTTTCCGATGCACATCCTCGGCATGGCCGCACACCCACGACGCATCGGCGTGGGCTATGACTACGTGAACGGCACCGCCGGCGGCGGTTACGAGTTCCTGCAGGACGTGCAGTGGATGAACGTGTTCATGACCGTGAGCGCCGCCGTACTCGGCTGTGCTCAGTTGCTGCTGATGGCCAACTTCATCTGGAGCATCTTCAAGGGCAAGCCGGCCTCGGCGAATCCCTGGCGGGCGACGACTCTTGAGTGGTGCGCGACGCCGGTCGTCCCCGGACATGGCAACTTCGGACCTAAGCTGCCGACGGTCTACCGCGGGGCATTCGAGTACAGTTCGCCGCTGGTCGAAGAGGACTTCCTTCCGCAGAATCGTAAGCTCGAGACCGAGACCACGTAGTCGTGGGAGCGGAGGTCGAAGCAGCCGAGCGGGCGCCGAAGAGTTGGCGCCACCCCCTTGCCTTCACCACGGCGTTCCTGACGCTGTTGATGATTGTCTTGGGCGCGACCGTGACCACGATCGAGGCTGGCGATTCGGACCCCACGTGGTCGTTCTTTCGCCCGTGGGAGTGGTTTAGGCCGGCGGAGGGTGGGCTCTGGTATGAGCTGATGCACCGGCGACTGGGAACGATCATCGGCTTCTTCGGCATCGCTCTCGTCGTCAGTCTGTGGCGGAGCGAACCGCGCCGCTGGGCCCGGCGGTTGGGCTACACGACGTTCGGTCTCATCGTCGTCCAGGGCTTGATCGGTGGGTTGCGGATCCACGTTGTTTCGAGCCCGGGGGTTCGTGATTTCTTCGTGGATACCTTCGGTTGGGATCAGCATGCGCTGCGGATGGCTGTTGCGATGGTCCACGCCTTCAACGCTCAGCTTGTTTTCTGCCTCCTCGTGGTCGTCACTTTGGTGACTTCGCGGGGCTGGATTCGGGGCGAGGCCAAGCGCGCTGTGTCGGCTGCAACGTCGGGGACGCGCGCCGTGTGCGTTCTTACCTGCGCGGCGATTTTCGTTCAGTTGCTCCTCGGCGCGTTCATTCGTCACGGCCGCGTCTTCTGGCCAAGTCAGTCGGTCCCGCTGCACGAGGCAATGACGTGGATCCACATGGGCTTCGCCCTCGTCGTCGTTGCATTACTTTTCCTTTTGAACGCTCGAACCCGCGCCAAACATCCGGCAGCGTTTCCGATTTGGCACTTGGCCGGACTGGCCAAGTTCCTCGTCCTGCTGCAGTTGTTTCTTGGCTTTGGCGCGTGGGCCGTGACCCTGCGAGGAGAGATTGCTATGCCGGGCGACGTAGCGATGCTCGTGCGTACCGGACACGTAGCGAACGGAGCGATGATCTTTGCGATCGTCGTGACTATGACTGTGCGAAGCTTCAAGCTGCTCGTTCGGCCGGGCTCGCAGCCGAAACCGGACGCAGAGCCTACGATTGTACAACCACCGAAGGATCAGCGCGAGGTGCCGGCATGACGGCCATTCGTTTACTACCTCAGCATGCCGCTACATCGGGGCAGAAGTTCGCGGACTATGCAGTCTTGGCCAAAGCCAAGCTGTCATTGCTGGTGCTCGTGACCGTGGCAACTGGCTACTTTGTCGCCGTGCGTAGTGGCGCGGCCAGATTCGACTGGCCGGCGCTGGTCGGCGCGATGCTTGGCGTCGCCCTTTCGGCCGCGGGCTCGGCCGCGCTCAACCAATACCTCGAGCGCGAGTTCGATGCCTTGATGGATCGCACGCGTCAGCGCCCGTTGCCGGCTGGCCGCATGCGCCCAGAGCGCGCACTCGTGTTCGGTCTCGTTTGCATCGTTGTTGGCATCGTCGCGCTCAACTGGCTTGCGGGCACCCTGTGCGCCTTTCTTGGTGTCATCTCGGTCGTCACCTACGTCGCGATCTATACGCCGCTCAAGCGAGTGACCACGTTCAACACGCTCGTTGGGGCTGTGACCGGCGCCCTGCCACCGATGATCGGGTGGGCGGCAGCGACCGGCAGCGTCGACGATGGTGCGTGGATGCTTTTTGGGATCCTGTTCGTTTGGCAGCTACCGCACTTTTTCGCGATTGCGTGGCTCTACCGGGAGGACTACGCCAAGGCGGGGATGCGTATGCTTGGCGTGATCGATCCGGATGGGCGCATCGCCATGCGGCAAATCCTGCTTTGCAGCATGGTCATGGTTCCCATGAGCTTGATGCCGGCGGTGACCGGCTTGACTGGCCAGGTCTACTTTCACGCGGCCCTCGTGTTGGGGGCAGCACTCGTGTTTTTCGGTGCCCGGCTCGTGACCAACAGAACGCCCGCTCAGGCGCGTCAACTGTTTGTCGCGTCGCTGGTGTATCTTCCGTGTCTTTTGGGATTCTTACTCCTGGATCTTCCCGGAGCGGTTCTTTCGTGACATCCAATACGACAGATTCGAGTAAGAGCGAACGGATGCGTTTCGGGATTTGGGTTGCGGTCTTCGCGGTCGTGCTCTTTGTCATTCCCGTTCTCCTGAAGGTGGCTGGCCTCCTTCCATCGCGGCTCTGAGCAGTAGGGAAACTCTCCATGTCAACAGCATCGATCGCCGACGGCCCCGAGGGGCTCGGCCAGGAACAGCAGGAAGACGTCTACCAGCCGACCAACGACAATGTGTCGTGGGGCAAGCTTGCGACGTGGTTGTTTCTCGCAACCGAGGTGATGTTCTTCAGTGGTCTCATTGGCGCGTACATCGTGTCGCGCGTGCATGACCACGCATCGTTCACACCGGACTACCAGGAGGCGATCTACGGCGGCCGGCTCAACATCTGGATGGCCACGCTCAATACCGTCATCCTGATCACGAGTTCGCTGACGATGGTGCTCGCGGTCCACGCGGCAAAGACCAAGAACAACGCTGGCATCCGAAAATGGATGACGTTTACCTTCGTTGGTGGCCTTGGCTTCTGCGTCGTCAAGTCGATCGAATACTACCTCAAGTTCGAACATCACATTGGGCCGTGGACCAGCACGTTCTACTCGTTCTACTTTGGCATGACCGGGATCCACGCTGCCCACGTCGTCGGTGGCATGATTCCGATCGCCGGCATCCTTATCAAGATGAAGGACGGCCGCTACATCCGCGACGGCAACAACACGATCGAGTGCTTCGGCCTCTATTGGCACTTTGTTGATCTCGCGTGGATCTTCCTTTTCCCTCTTTTGTATCTGCTCCGGTAGGAGACCCTAATGGCTGATTCAACTCGACCGGACTCGACGGAAGCAACCGCAGCCGCGGCTACGGCCGGCGGTGCCAACACGGCTGGAGCGCACGACCACGATGCGGAGCTCAAGCTCTACTTCAAGGTCTACGGTTCTCTGCTGGCCTTGACTGTCGTGACCGTGATTTTTGGCCTGCTGACGGGGCTGCCGCCGTGGCTCGGGCTGGTCATCGCGATGGTCATTGCGGCGACCAAGGGGACGCTTGTCGTGCTCTACTTCATGCACCTGAAGATGGAGTCCAAGAACATCTACCTGATCGCTGGTATCCCGCTGATGCTGGGAATCATTCTGTTGGTTGCGTTGATGCCCGACATCTCGCAGTAGCGCTGGGCAATGGGAGAGCGCGGGACAATGGCAGGTTCCGACAACGGTCTGGCGGTTGCGACACGTGGGCTTTGCCGTACCTTTGGTGAGCGGCAGGCGCTGGACCACGTCGATCTCGAGGTCGAACCACGCGAGGTGTTTGGGTTATTGGGCCCGAACGGCGGGGGCAAGAGTACGTTCTTTCGTATCCTGTCGACGTTGATTGCCCCGTCGGGCGGGACTGCCCTCGTGTTTGCGCATGATGTCGTTCGGGAGGCGGCGGCGGTACGCACGCGCATCGGCGTGGTGTTCCAGTCGCCGAGCCTCGACGGCAAGCTGACCGTCAGCGAAAACTTGCACTACCAGGGGCAACTCTATGGGCTGACCGGCAAGGAGCTTCGGTCCCGGTCGACGGAGATGCTCGAGCGCTTCGGTCTTGGCGAACGATCCAACGACATCGTCGGCGAACTCTCCGGAGGTCTCGCTCGCCGCGTCGAGATCGCCAAGGGCATGCTGCATCGCCCGCGACTCTTGCTGCTCGACGAGCCAAGTACAGGTCTCGACCCGGCCGCGCGCCGCGAGCTTTGGGATCAGATTTGCAGCGTTCGGGATAGCGATGGAACGACCGTCGTGCTCACCACGCACATCCTTGACGAAGCGGAGGACTGCGATCGAGTTGCGATCCTTGATGCTGGGAAGCGGATCGCTTTTGGCACACCGAGTGAGCTCAAGGCGGAGATCGCCGGGGACGTGGTGATTCTTGATTGCGCGGATGCGGCTGCGCTGGCTGCGGAGGTGCGCGATGCCTTCGGGGTCAAGCCCGAGGTGCGCGACCGTCAGCTTCGCTTCGAGGCCGATGGTGGCCATGGGCTCGCCGTGCAGATTGCCCAGCGTTTTGGCTCTCGCGTGCAGGCCATGACGATTGCGCGTCCCACGCTCGAGGATGTGTTTCTGGATCGCACCGGGCACACCTTTCGCGCGACCCAACAGGCGCCCGCGTAAGCTATCAGGCCAGCACCTTTCCCGCCGCTTGCAGCATCGCGCAGGCAAACAAGAAGACGCCGCCCAGGGCGAGGGAACGGCTGATCGACGGGGAGTCCTCGTCCACGAGGGGCCGCAGCAGGATCGCGAACGGGCGAGGCCATATGCGGGCAACGCCGGCGAGGCAGATCAGCCAGAGCCCCACGGGGGCGACGAGGTAGTGCCCCGTGCGCAGCGCGTGGTGCGTGGTTTGGATCGCGTCGAAGGTTGCGAAGCGAATCTCGGCGATCCGCTCTGCGATCGACCAGATCTCCCAAGGCACCATGCGCGTGGCGAACACCCCGAACACGATCTGGTCTGCGGCGAGCCGCACGAGGATCGCCGGCCAGAGCAGGACGGCGAGGATAAACGGCACGTAGACGACGAGAAGTGCCGGGTCTCGCAACCAGTGTTGGCCCGCGGTCGTAGAGCGGGCCCGCCGCGCGGCAGCGCACACCGACGCACGCGCGGTGACGAATGCCGCGACGACGCCGATCCAGAGGAACGGCGGCAGCGCAAACGCGAGCACCAACAGCCCGAACGACAAATACGCGAGTCGCCAGCCCTCGCGGTTGGTCGATTCCGAGCAGTCGGGAGGTTCGCATCCTGCGAACGCCGGTCCCCATTGCGTGGGGCTACCGATGCGCTCGATGAGGGCGCTCATGGTGGCTGCGGTGATCGGGCCGCGAACCTCGGCGAGCGCGATCTCGATGTGCTCACGCACGTCCCGCTCGACCTCGGCTGGGTCGATCGCGGTCGAGCCGCGCAGACTCTTGCGGATGCCCGTCAGATACCGATTCATCAGTCGGCGTGCTTTCGACTTCAGTCGTTTCATGCTTGGTTCTCCATCAAAGTTGCGATGCCATCAGTGAGTTTGTTCCAGTAGGTGTTCATGCCGGCGAGCAGGGACTTGCCCAACCTGGTCAAGGAGTAGTATTTCCGCGGCGGCCCCTCTGCTGACTCGACGATCTCCGTACGCAGCAGGCCCTCGCGCTTCAATCGACTGAGGATGGGATAGACGGTGCCCTCGCGCACGACGAGCCCTTCGATCGAGCCGAGGCACCGCACGATGTCGTAGCCGTACTTCGGTCCGCCTCGGAGCGCGTTGAGCATGCAAAGCTCAAGGACGCCCTTGCGCAGTTGTGTGATCCAGTTCTCGGGAAGGTTTGGCGGCATGTGACTCCTGTGTCAGCACGCTAGTATATTGGAATGCCAGGTAGCGTGTCAAGAGGGGTAGTGCGGCACCAGTTCGGCTGTCGCTACACTTGGCGCATGACCGACACCACGCTTCCCCAGCCTTCCTTCTTGCATGCGGCGTGGAGCCTGGCCAGCCGCGAACTCACGACCTTCTTTCGGCAGCGATCGCGGGTCGTGGGGGCCATTCTCACGCCGATCTTGTTTTGGGTGATGCTCGGGATGGGGATGGGCAAGTCGTTCCAGCCCAGCCGCATCCACATGCCTGGCGGATTTCTCGAGTATTTCTTTCCTGGCATCGTTGTCTTCTCGGTCGTGTTTGCCGGAATGTATTCGACGATTTCGACCATCCAGGATCGGCAGACCGGGTTTCTGCAGGCCGTGTTGGTGGCGCCGATTCCACGCACGGCGCTTGTGGTCGGCAAGGTTCTTGGCGGTGCCATGATCTCGCTGATCCAAGGCGCGCTCCTGCTACCCTTGGCGTTCCTCTCCGGCGTGCCAGTCACGGCCACCGGGCTTGTGCTCGCGGTCTTCGTCCTTGCTCTCATCTCGCTCGCGATGACCGGCCTCGGCTTCGTGTTCGCCTGGAAGATCGATTCGGTGCAGGGCTATCACGCGATCATGAACTTGATCCTGATGCCGATGTGGATGCTGTCGGGCGCGTTCTTTCCCGTGGGCGGCGCCGCCGGCTGGGTGCGAGGCATCATGACGATCAATCCGCTGGTCTACGGACTGGCCGCCTTACGCCATGTGTTGTACCTCGGGGATGCATCCGTGCGCGACGCCCTGCCCCCGCTCAGCCTCTGCCTGGCTGTGACGGCCGCATGTGGATTGCTCGGCGTCGTTGCCTCAGCTCGCGCCGTCGCCGCGAGGCCCGAAGGCTAGAAACCCGGCATGGCCCCCAATCAAAGCGCTGGGACGATGCGGTAGACGGTAAAGCAGCGTGAGTGTCGCGGGTCCCAGACCGCCGAGAAGGAACGCATGGCCTCGAGTCGCCACGCTGCCGGCAGCGATGGCTTTGCGCTTCGTCGTGCGACGAGAAACGTGGGAGTCGGGTGCGTCCTTCGCATGAGGGCCGGCAGGCCCGCTGCTTGCACCGAGTATCGCGGCGCCGAACTCCGGTAGTAGAACGCGCCTCCCATGTCGATGGTGCTCAGGTCGCAATAAATGACGCCTTCGTTGCCGTCTTGCCTTGTCAAGAAACTTGCCGTTTCGATGCGGTGGCGGTTTGAGTACGAGAACACAGCGAGACCATAGAAGGCGACGTGGAACGCTCCCGCAAAGACGAGCGCCATCCTGATCCATCGACGCCGAGAGTTCCGCGTTGTTGCCACGCCGACTGCCCAGAGGAAAATCACGAGCACGAGCGATGGAGTAACGAAGCGAGGTGCCTTCCGCTCGAGTATCTGATGTGCCGCGAGCGGCAAGAATGCCGCGAACGCGACCCATGGGAACTTTCGTGCGCCTTGCCACAACCACGCGGCGCCAACGTGCAGCGCAGGGGCAATTAGGATCAGGATTCCAGCGTAGAGCCAGGGCGACGGTTTGCCCCATTCGCCCATGTGCCTGAGGTTGAAGCGGAAATAGGCGATGGGCGAGTGTAGGAAGCTCCCCCACGTTGCCCAATCGACCAGTCCTTGCACGCCAACCAGGGCCAGGAAGGCGACACCAAAGGCAAGCGTGTCACCTTTGCGTCGTTGTCCCAACCCGGCCACGAAGAGGGCTATCGCAAAGAGCGCATCTTGGGGTCGGCAGCAGAATGCCAAGCCGAGCGCGACACCGGCGGCCAAGGCGCGCGCACGGCCGCGGCGAGAGAAGATGCCGACGGCGAAGATCGTCAGGATGCACGAAAGCGCCGGTCCGTTGGGGTGAACGCTCTGATAGACGAGAATCCCGTTCCCGGTGGCAAGGAGCAGCACCGCAGTGCCCCTGCGACCTCGCAGGTGCCTCGTCACGAGTTGATGAAACCCGACGACCGCAAGGAGAGAGACCACGGCCAGCGCAGCACGTACGAAGACCAACTGCGCCCCGGCGCTCTCGATTCCGCAGGCTCGCGCGGCACGGAGCAAGCAGGACAGCAGCCAAGGGTAGACCCAGCTACGGAGGCCCAGCACCCACTCATGTGTCTTGAGGAACGGCGCTCCCGTTGCGAGGTGGTAGGCCGGGTCTAAGTACTGGAATTGCTCGTCAAAGAACTCATAGCCGCGACTCCATAGGATCGCCGGGACGCGCATCAGAAACGCGAAACCAAGCAACGGCAGCAAGGCTAGCGGCGCTGGCATTGCGCGTTCAGGATCGACGACTGGCTTTGGGGCACTTTCAGGCTGCGCGCCTGCCGGCAAACACGTAGCGTCCGCCAGGGACGGTGTGTCGTGCAAGGAAGTGACGATGTCGGCTCGCGCTTCCGAGTCTTGTGTCATCCGGTGGCCTTGCGCGCCCGCCGCGCCGCGAGCCGCTCCGGTGTCGTACGCCAGCGCCGGTGGAACCACATCCAGTCCGCCGGTTGCTCGCGGATGTGGGCCTCCAATAGGTTGCTCCAAACGCGCGTCATGCGGGCGACTTCTTGTTTGCGCGGTCGTTTTCGGTTGGGCCAAATCGGCGGCGGGCAGATCAACTCGAGTCCGGCCGCGGTGCGTCGAGTGAAGCCGCAGCAGATCGGCACGTTGGCCGCGTACGCGAGCGCCGCCGGACCGGTCGGTGTGTAGGCGGGCCGGCCGAAGAACGGCACGAAGATTCCGGCAATGCGCGGGATATCCTGGTCCGGCACCGTTGCTATGATCTTGCCGTCACGTAGGAGT